>VBOM01000483.1 GCA_005877535.1 Nitrospirota bacterium
GAAACTGAACAGTCCACTCCCCAAATCCGGAGATGGGGAATCAATTTGCGGACCTTCCCATTGTTTCCCGTCCCTCGTATCCAGAGGCTCTTGCGCCGTCATTCTCATCCCCACTAGAATACTACGCCACCCTGGTGAGGCTCTGACCGAACCTTCGAGGCCCCTATGCCCAACTCGATTCGTCCCTTTCGCCGCTTCCCCGGGCAATGTTCTGTCACGTACAACGCGGGGCCATTCCAAGGACAAGGTGCCGCGTGGAACGTCTCGTGTACCGGCAATGATTCTTTGGAGATTTGCCTATGCGTCCAGGGGAAACCCTCTCCCTGACCGTCACGCTGCCCAATGAGCAACATATTGGAGTGCCTCAAGCTGGTCGCGCAGAGGTCGAGAGGGCAGGAGTTTACGGTTGAGAATCTGATGGTTTTGCGCACACCCATGCGCGGCTTCAGCGTGATATGAAGGGGCTGGTGCAGTAACTGACGGAGAATGTCCGATGAGTGACCAGCGCCCCATACCGCTCCGATTCACCAGTGCCCTTGTGTTGTCTATCGTCTTTCTCGCCGCGCCTACATGGGCAGGCTTCAAAGCAGGCGTGGATGCCGATAACCGTGCCGCCAGCTTCACCGGCCCCGTGGTCCGTGTCCTAGAGGGCGACACCTTCGAAGTCCTGCATAATGACCACCCTGAGCATATCCGCCTCGACGGGATTGACTGCCCAGAGAAAGGCCAGCCTTTCGGCCTATTTGCCGAGCACACTGCCGCTGACCTTGTCTTCGGGAAGAAAGTCACGCTCCTGACTCATGGTCTTGACGAGTATGGACGCACGAGAGGAGATGTGATTCTGCCAGATGGCATGAACCTCAATCAGGAACTGGTCAGGCGGGGCTTGTGCTGGTGGTATCGAAAATATGCGCCAGGGGATACGGTGCTGGAAGGGTTAGAGAACAAAGCCAGAGAGGCGAGAAAAGGCCTGTGGGCCGATCCGCAGTCGGTCCCGCCGTGGGAGTGGGGGAAACAACGCAAGTAGTCTTTCCCGGCAACCTGCTCCCAGAGACCCTTTCACCAATTGGGTGGAGAACCGGCTGAAATTCCGCCCGGCGTCATCGTCACAGTGCGCTTTCCCCTGTCTCCTTGGTTCTGAGCCGCACGACGGAACTGATATCCGCACGAAGATCTTCCCGTCCGACTCGATACCGGTCTTCGCGCTGTGCGGTAGCTGCGCGGTAATGGTTCCGACCAGGGGCGGGA
>VBOM01000484.1 GCA_005877535.1 Nitrospirota bacterium
TCGATTGCGCGAGCGCAAGAACAAGCGAAGGCACTTGGCCTGACCAACGTTCGGTTTGAATGTCTCGATCTTGATCACAGGGCTCCCACTCGCTCCTATGATCTAATCCTCGCCACGCATGCCCTGGTGCAAGCTGAACAGGACCCGGGCATTCCTAGTCGCAATTGGAACACCTTCGAGCGTGGCAGAGAGAAGCAGCAACAAGCGGACTTTGAGCGCCGAACGGGGATCGGCAGCAGGCTGGATCGCCTGAGCGCCCTGCTTTCTGCACAGGGGCGCATGATCGTGTTTGAGAAAACCCGTCAGTTGGCAAGACGAGTTCCGTTGCAGCGGGCCATGGCTGCACGGGATCTTGGCCTGATCGAGCAGCCGGAATTGATTCGATACAGTCTCGTCGAAGAAATTGCCGACGATGGACCCTTCTATGTGTTGGGGAGAGGAGTGCCGCGACAGCTTCTTTGGGATGAATCGCCGGAGCCAGATGAAGGCCGTCCCTACGATCGAACTCAGCTGGAGACCGGTTCAAGCGATCCGGATGCGCCGCTCTATGAGAACCATTGGCCTTCCGCACAGGACGTTTGGGAACAGCTTGACAATAAGCGCCTTCTCAAAGAGACCACGCGCCAGGAGCCAGACGGCCGCCAGTTGCATGTCGAACTCGGTCAGGCAGAGGAGTGGGTCTATCTGTATTGCGCCAACACCTTCGATCAACGCCAGTTGGTGATCGTCGAGCCATCCCGCACAGTCATGCTGGAATCCTATTTGGGCGGGTGAGAAGTCGGCCTTTTTGAGCATCCCGCGGGACGGTTCTCCTGTTGTTCCACATGTGCGGACCATCAAAACTTGATCGTGCCCAAATAGTTTTTCAGCAGTCCTAAGAGGCCACTCATATCGCCACGTCAATGACATGAAGAGTGGGTAGGAGGCGACGTCAATCGACGAGAGCACTTCACATACCCCATTCCTTTTTTCTCCTAATTGGGGTATGAAGTGGGTGCGGCGATTGCGTCGCAGTGCGAGACTACTCATTCACATATCAGAGGAGACACTCAATGGCTAAGGGCATGACACAGAAGAAAATGACCAAAAAGAAACCAGCCAAGACGATGATGGAAAAGCGCGCGGACAAGATGGCCAAGAAGAGGGGCTAATGCAGCCCACGATTCTGCCGTTCTGACCGGAGCAAGCGCCACTGTGCCTATCGACGTACGTCAGTAGCAAGCCGCGCAGGGTGAGTGGTCTGCTCTGAGGTCTTCACGTGCCCGTACCCATTTGTCCGATTGCGTTATGCCTCCGTAGGAATCGAGCCGTCTGGTGAGAACCTCGTCCAATCTGCCAGTTTGATCTCTTGCTGGGCCGACCGGCAATGAGGCGTATCTACACGTGCGTCCCTATCCGATGACTGCGGCTGGTGACCGCACGCTTTTCTTCGGACGTCACGGGCGCGAGGGGGCCGCGTGTCTCAACTATGATCACGCTATGGCAATACTGCCTTCAGTGCTAAACCCTGTCTTTGAAACCATCACAGGTGAGGTTCCGGCCTCCTTTAGTTTATCTCCCAAACCGGATGATAGGAGAACCTTTTGGAGGTCTTCGTCCGTCTGATCGCGGAGAAAATCGAGCCCGATGACAGCGTAATGGAGAGGGTGACCATGTGGCCCATCGACACGGAAGACCTGTGCGCGACTGGTTCCTTCCTGGAAATCGGTGATGTGGTGTTTGGGAAACTGCTGGCGCAGGTAGAGCCGGATCGCGTCGAACTTTGCTATATTGCTCACGTGCCTTTTATGTCCCTTCGGCGATAGCTCTTGTTCAATGAGCCACCGTGGCTGCTGGTTTTCCCTGCGGCATCTGCGATGATGATCTGGCCACCCAGTATAACTCTCTCGGCCCTTGCGAAGTCAGGAGGTCGGACACAATTCCCGGCATCCGTTCCCGTTCAGAAGCAAAGGCTCACGGCCCATGAAAGTCTTCCAATTTCGTTTTCGAGGCGATGCCCCGGTCACTTTTTCCGGTACACGTTCAGCCCGACCTTCTCCTCGCGGTTTGGAATGGTCACATTTCCCTCCGTCGAGGCAATGATGGTGGTCTTCCCCGAAGCAGAGGGCCCGAACTCTTTGGACAGATCTACCGTGATCGTCAATGTTGTCCCTACGACGGTCATCTCCACGTTCTTCATGATGGAGGCCTCTCAGTGATGGACCAAGCGTGAGGACGCCCTGTCCGAATAATGGTGCAACCTGTACCGCGGGCAGGGGAGGAAGTCAATCGACGGAAGCACCTCAAACG
>VBOM01000485.1 GCA_005877535.1 Nitrospirota bacterium
GGTCCGATTGTTCTGGCACGTGAATGAGATCATGCGTGATAACTCGCCTTGGGCCTATACACATACGGTGGGTTTCGCAGCGAACATGATTTCATTCAATGTGCTGTTCTTCTGGTTCAGCATCCTGTTCGTCTTCTGGCTGGGAAGCCTCGGGGTCAAGAAGGCGCCTGTTGAAGCAAAGGCAGGGGTTCCGGGCGGCGCACCGCAGCCGGCTGAGGGCCACTAATCATCTTTAGTATCTTGGTTGGGGGAGTGGGGGCATGAAGGGCATGCCTCCCTCCTACCGAAACCTCAGGAGGTTACATCCGTGCGCGATCTGATAAAGGAAGCTCTAGTTATAGGGTGGCCGCTATTCGCGCTTGTCGCCGGGCTCTTCGTGTATTCGCTGGTATCCATTAAGGATGGCGCCGCAAGGAAGCGCGCGACGTTCAAGCTCTTTATCGGCATGATTGCCGCCTGCATGCTGATGGTGGCAGTTGCTCACTATAAGGGGAGCTTCTATGAAGCGAACCGGATGCTGCCGGCCTCCTTAGTGCTCATTACGGCGATGTGTTTTATGATGGGGATCTATTTCCCCAATCAAGCCGCACTGCTCAAGATCGGTGGCTTTATGTTCCTTGTTGCCGCCGGCCTGTCAGGGTATGGGAATTGGTTGCCGCAGGTCGAAGGTGGATTCCCTCCTGCAGAAGTGAAATTGGACTTTGCTTCCATGTCTGCCCAGCAACTCGCTGATGAAGGCGAGAAGATCATTTTCGGTGGAGTTGGAAAGAACAAAGAACAGGGCGCCATCGGGAAAGGCCAGTGTCCTCTCTGTCACGCGTTCCACGCGGGGATGCTGGGTGAACGCGCTCCCAACTTGCTTGGCATTCCGGAACGAGCGGCCAAGGAACGGTTAGTAGATCCAAAATATAGTAAGGGCAAGCCGCAGGCTAGAGAGTATGAGCAAAAGGAATCTTTCCCAGGGGCAGGGACTGCGGAAACCGCGCAGGAGTATATCGCTGAGTCCCACTCCTGCCCGAGCTGTTATGTTGTTGTTGGTTACGGCGTCAAGGGAACGAACGATAAATCAAGCCCGATGCCTCCCATTCACAAGCCACCGATCTCCTTGAGTCTTCCTGAACTGGCAGCCGTGGATACCTGGTTGTGGGTCCGCGAAGGGCGTGACGCTCCGTCATACGAAGAGATTATCAAATCGTATGAGAAATTTATTCCCGAAGCTGACCGGCCTAAACAGCAGGAAGATAAACCGGCAGGTGAGGCAAGCGCGCTCTTGGCGGATGGGACCGAGACGGTAGATCAAATTTTTACCAAGGCACAATGTATCATGTGCCATACGATTCCAGGCATCCCTGGTGCACTTGGCAAGCAGGGTCCCCTGCTGGAAGAGGGGACGAACGCACCGAACAGAATAAAGGATCCAGCATACAAGGGGGGCGCGCATAGCACTCCAGAGTACATCATGGAGTCCGTGGTATCACCCAGTACCTACGTTGTAAAAGGATTTCCTGACAATCTGATGCCGAAGGTCTTCGGGCAGAAATTGAGCGCAGGCGCTCTGAAAAAGATCGTCGATTATCTGTCGCAGGTAAAAGCGGGTTCGCCGCCACCGAAGATTTCATGATTTTGGTTAGCTATCTCTTTCGTCGAGCAATGGGAGTTTACCGATGATAGCATTAATGTCAGTCGGGGCACTCATAGGGGTGGTTGGAATACTCCTGCTTGCCGGGATGGTCGTGGGTATCATTCCAACAAACACTGTGCGCCTGATCGAAGGTTACATGCCTGTCCAAGTGATCTTGGAACTCACGGCCTTCGTGGCGGGCTTTACTGGGATTAGCTATTTGATGGCGTCCATAACGAAGAAGATTGGAAGAAGTTCAAGCAGCCGATTATGAACGTCCTGGATGCCAAGACCGGGGCGAACAGGATATTGCGTTATGCATACCTGATTGTTCTGCCAATCCTGATCGGCGGGTTCTCGTACAACGCGATGGTCCCGAAATCAGAGGAGCCAATTGAGTTGCGGACGGTACATCCTGCGCCACCAGCCAGCACCAAGGTGCATGGAAAAACCTACACGCTTCAAACGTCGCAGAACCCCTATCGTGTTAATCCTGAAGGAAAGTATGACCAGGACTATAGCAACGCGAATATTGTGGAACAGGGCATGGGCCGCTTGATGAAGCCGAATGCCAATCCCTGGGATAAGGATGCGCAAGGATACCTCAAATATGTTCGTGAAGGTGGAGAGATCTTCTACCAAAACTGCCACTTCTGCCATGGCGATAATCTGAACGGTCGCGGACTCCATGCATTCGCATTCAATCCGATCCCCGCGAACTTTACTGATCCCGGTACGATTGCGCAATTACAGGAAACGTTCATCTTCTGGCGTGTGTCCAAGGGTGGAATCGGCCTGCCGAACGAAGGTTTCCCCTGGGCCTCTGTGATGCCACCATGGGAACAGCATCTGACTGTGGACGAAATCTGGAAAGTCATCCTGTTCGAATATTGGCACACGGGGTATTACCCCCGGACCTGGGACTAGCCGTTCAGGAGAATTCATAGCCAACCGGGATTTATGACATGAGGGAAGCGATGAAGAATTCGTTAAGTCTGAAGGCGGGGATACTCCTCACGACTGCCTTCGGAATCATTTTGGTCTCCGGAAGCACCGGGGGCTTGACCCTTGCCGCAGAAACTCTGCCTGCTGGCTTCAAGAAGGGCGATTTAGCACCTGAGCCTTCTGCCGACA
>VBOM01000486.1 GCA_005877535.1 Nitrospirota bacterium
TGCGAGCAAGCTGAGGAAGATTGATTCGACAGCATCATTGCAGGGCTAATAGACGAATATAGGCCACTACATCCTGCATTTCCCCATCCGTCAGCCGGCCTCGCCATGCATGCATGGGACTGAAGACCACCCCGTGTTCGATGATCCTCAGCAGTTCCTCGTCGGATTTAAGGATGGACGAAAAGCGGTGAAAGTTGGCCGGTGCCACCTTGAGATCCTTCGCGTCCGGTCCATCCCCCAAGCCTCCGGCACCGTGGCATGCCTGGCAATGACGCTGATACACGCCTTTGCCCCGCGTGATATCTGCCGGATATTCTTGTGCCTGGAGGAGCGGAGCGAACAAGAGGCCAATGATTCCCATGCTGAGGGTGACTCTGAGTGCCGACATGACGTTCCGAGAGATGACAGGCATCATGGCCTCCTCTCAGGCTGTTAAAAAACTCTTCCAGCGGCGTTCTCGCTTCAGTCAGAGACTCCAAGGTACGGGACTGAGTACGTATTGCCTCTTCACTCGCTGCGGCCTTGCCCGCGGAACGGCGCGTCTTGGCGCGCTGGGGTTGGGCGGGTGAGAAGTCCGGCCTTGTTGAGGAACCTGCTGGCTCTGCCTCAGCCGTCCTTGACTTGCTCCGGCCCTGTGGTTCCCAGGGTTAAAATCGTTTCTCACATCCTCCTACGGGATGATAGGGGATGGACGATGGACCGTCGACGCCTGAGGGCCTTTTTCGCCCTCTTCAATGTTGAAGGCGACGTCAGCCCCGTCATTCAATTCATCGAACGTGAGACCCTGGAGCGCGTGTTTGTGAAAGTAGACCTCCCCACCGCCTTCCTTGAGGATGAATCCGTATCCCTCCTTCGGGAACAGTTTGCAGACCACGCCTCGAAATGGCGGGATCGGGGAAGCACGCACCTCGGTGCGACCCCGCTTCTCGCGGTACTTGCGGAGCTCGATGGCAATGGCGTTGAAGGCGGTTCTAATGGCTTCTTCGAACGTCTTGTCTTCTTTGCGGGCCGTCATGGTCTGGCGACCAGGGAGGGTGACGACGATGAGTGCCTCGGCGACGTTGGCCAGCTTCTTGTGGTGAAGATTTTTCGTGAGGGTGACTCGCCCATGAATCAGATGCTCGTGTCTCCGCTGGAGGTCTGCCATGCGGGATTCAATCTCACTTTTCCAGCGGGGAGTCATCCCGACGTTTCTACTTTCAATTTCCAGCTTCATGCTGTCTCCTGTTGAGTTGATCGTGGTCCTCTAGCAGGATGCTGAAAAGCCCGCCAGCGCCACAGACAGTGGCAAGTGAAACGCGACACCTGCGAGAAAGGCGCGACATGAAGTTTGTGGCTCGAAGTTCTGGGTCGACGTTCCGAAGACCTGGAACTTCGGACCTCGGACCCGTTTGTGTCGCGCGTCTCGCCTTTCCCGCCCTTCTCGCGCAGACGTTCTGCCACTCCCTCGATGTAGGCGGCTTTCTCCTCTAGTTTCTCAGTGGCGGCGGCGGCTGCGGCGGCATCCCCCGGCCTTGGTGGCTCTGTCGAAGTCAATATGGTCAGCAGTGTCACGTCAACCGCCTCGTGAAACGGCTTAAGTTGTAGAAAACGAATCGCGGCTTCCGCGTCGGATAGACCTTCGAGCGGCAGCAAGATCTGTTTCATGGCCTTGACCGGGCCGTTCACGATCAACGTGGCACAGGAGGCCAGGGTGAGGACTCGGTGTGACACACTGCCGAGCAGCCACTCCTTGATGGGACCAAGACCCCGTGCTCCCATCACGATGAGATCGGCTTTCTGCTCCTCGGCCATCGACACGATCACTTGTGCCGGAGACCCGATTCGAAGGTGTCTTGTCGAAGGGCCTGCGTGCATCGGGAGGAGGGACTGAATTCGATCGAGCAGCCGCTCCCCATCTTCCCGCATGATCTGCTCAAAAGTCTTATACTGCTCCGCCGCCAATTCCGGCAGCAACATTGGGTAGGCCGGTCTCGGGACGTTCAAGGCGTGAAGCAGGGTAAGCTGCTCTGCCCGGGAAAAGTATTTCAGGGCATGAACGGCCTCATAGGAATTATCCGATCCGTCAACCGCGAGTAATGTTTTCATCGAAGAGGCTCCTTTGTTTGCGCACCTGTGCCCTCCTGCGTGGCAAGACGAAAGTGTTGCTGAAACCAGCTGAGAGCTTGCTCCGCAACCTCTTCGAGCGTGCCGGGCTCTTCGAATAGATGCGAGGCGCCCGGTACGATCACAAGACGTTTAGGGCAGGTGAGAAGTCGGTAGGCAGCTCGATTCATCTCGATGACCGGCTCGTCGTCTCCACCGACAATCAGCAGAGTCGGCG
>VBOM01000153.1 GCA_005877535.1 Nitrospirota bacterium
ACGGGGGCGGCCGCGACGGTGAAGGTCACCGGCACAGTGCGCGGGACGGCTCCGGTGGCACTCATGGTCACCGTGCCGCTATAGCTACCGGCCGTCAAGGTCCCGGTGGCCGCCGTCAAGGTGACCGTGCCATTGCCGGTGCCCGAGGCGGGACTGAGGGTCAGCCATGTCGCGCTATCAGTGGCAGTCCAGCTCAACGTGACGCCGCCGGTGTTGCTGATGCTGAGGACCTTTGTCGCGGGATTGGCGCCGCCTGCCGTGGCCGCAAAGGAGAGACTCGTGGGGCTGGCGCCGATCGCGGGATTGATTGAAGGTATTGGTGCCGAAGGTGGCGAGATCAATTGTGCCAACCCCGGCATCTCCGCAGCTAATCTGTTCATCGATCGCCCACCGCCACCTCCGCTTCCTGAGGTGGATGATTTGCCCGTGCTTGCAGCGGCCAGTGGGATGGTTCCGGTTGGTGCTGAGCCAGCTGAAATAGATCCCGTGGTTGTCGTTGCTGACGGTGCGATGTGCACGGTCGAAAGCGGCGCTGCTATGGAAGAAAGGCGGCCCGTATTCTTACTCTCAGAGGAAGTTTCTTTGGAGGAAGTTGTGCTGTCTGGCTCAAGGGCAACAGGTGGTGTTGCGAAAGAGCTTGGGCCAGCTGTCGTGGGTTGTAATGGTACTACAGATGCGGCGCTTGGGCTTTGCGGCTTTCGGATGAGCCGGTGGGGCTTTCGTGTGGATATCGGAGTTTCCTTCTTGTCCTGAGCCTTCGCCGATTGAATTATCGTTCCGAGCGCTTGCTGAGCCGTGGTCTCAGTTGATAGGAATATTCCAACCAGCCAGATCGTTGCCGTAACGATGGTAAGAAGGTACGTAGCCGCTCGCCTGCGATTTACCTCGTGGCGCATGGTCTAGCCCTCCGTGTTACGAAACCTCCCACCGCGTTTCTTCACCGTTGGACGGCCGGCACGGTATTCTGCCTCGATATCGGTCCGCCGTTTCACTGGAGAGATAGAGCAAGAGCAGTGCCCCTACTCGGGCAGGCCCGCATTTCAGGAAATCGGGTCCCATCAGGCATATAGAAATCAGTACCTTGCGAGGTGGGTTCGAGCTGTGACCTCGTTAGGCGAGTATGCAAAAGTGTTCATAGAGCCAGACGAGTTTTGGTTAAATGAACATATAATCTTATACATTAATAATTACTCATATATAGTTTAAGTAACAAGAGTATTTTTATATTTATAATCTCATTTGCTTTAAAAGCTAATATAGTTAGCGATAGGGTCTCTATTTGTTGGAGAAACGAGGATCCGAAAAAGGCGGAGCAGGAGAGGTTCCGTGGGTCAGTTTTTTATTTAGGTCATTCCCCTGCACCCTTCTGTGAAGGGAGATCTACAGGACGCGGCGGAAGCAGGATCCTAAAAAAGTCCGCCAGCCTGGCTTGTTCATTTGTTCTGTTCGGCCTGGCTGGTTTGTTTGGTTGCATGAGATTAACCAGATGGACCAGAGAGACCGGGCTTGTCCCAGACATGCAGGCCATCGAAGCGCTGCTCTGGTGCCGAAATGATTTTCCCGCAGCCTGCTAGCGCCGGTAGATGCACTTTAGGCTTTCTTGTATATCTATTCTGGGTTTATCCGAGGGGCTTGTTTGCGGAAACAAGGGTAGTTGGTGGGCTTGAGAATGAAATGAGAAAGTTAGATTGAACATGTTCTGCCGATGTGGAAAGGTTTCTTGCGCAGAACTCACTCGACTCCGTTGACGAAAACGCGACGTTCTGCCATTCTAACCGAAACCCATAGAGAGGATTTATGGTTCAAAATAAAGAGATCGCGCGAAAAATTGCGCTTGTAGGACTTGGTTATGTGGGTCTTCCTATTGCCGTTGCCTTCGGTATGAGGGGTAAGGTCATCGGGTTCGATATTAACAAAGCAAAGATCGAGGAGTTACAGAAGGGTTTTGACCGAACCGGAGAAGTGTCGGCGGCCGACCTCAAAGCTACTGATGTGCAGTATACTTCGGAGCCTACCGACCTCAAGGCCGCCGACTTCATCATTGTGGCCGTTCCAACTCCGATCAATGAAGCGCTCCAGCCTAATCTCAAGGCACTACGAATGGTCTCGGAATTGATCGGCAAGAATATGTCGACTGGTACGGTCGTTGTCTTTGAGTCTACGGTTTACCCGGGAGTGACGGAGGAAATTTGTCTCCCCATTCTGGAGAAGACTTCCGGCTTCAAAGCAGGTATTGACTTCAAGGTTGGATATTCACCAGAGCGTATCAATCCAGGGGACAAGGAACATACTCTCGAGAAAATCGTCAAAGTCGTTTCGGCTCAGGATGCGGAATCACTTGAAGTCGTTGCGAGTACCTACGCGCTCGTCGTAAAAGCTGGGATTCATCGGGCTTCCAGTATCAAGGTTGCGGAAGCAGCAAAGGTGATCGAGAACACCCAGCGCGATCTGAACATTGCGTTGATGAACGAGTTGGCTCTCATCTTCCATCGTCTCGGAATCGATACCAAGTCGGTCCTTGACGCTGCCGGTACAAAGTGGAACTTTCTGAAGTTTTTTCCGGGATTAGTCGGCGGACATTGTATTGGTGTGGACCCGTATTATCTGACTGCTAAGGCTGAATCGGTCGGCTATCATCCACAAGTGATTCTGGCTGGTCGGCGGATCAATAACGGGATGGGAAAGTTCGTTGCGGAGCAAACGATGAAGCTGCTCGGTCAACTTCCCCGGCCAGTCAGCGATCTCAAGGTGGCAGTCTTAGGCCTCACGTTTAAAGAGAATGTGCCGGATCTGCGCAACAGTAAGGTGATCGATATCATTCAGGAGTTGCGTGAGTATGGGGTTCAAGTGTTGGTGCATGATCCGGTCGCAGAACCGGAAGAGGCGGTCGCTGAATACGGCATTCATCTGCAGCAGTGGAACAATCTGAAGAACGTCGATGGGCTGGTTATTGCGGTGGCCCACCGCTCGTATGCGGAGATGGGCCTGCAGAAATTGCTCACGCCCCTTCGAAATCAGCAGGAGGGGGTGGTCATTGATGTGAAGAGTCTGCTCGATCAGGCCAAGCTCCCATCCTCGTTGAAGTACTGGCGTCTATAGAAAGAAGGGGAGGCGGCAGACCGCCTTCCCCTTGCATCCTGCACCAGGGATTTTCCCTCTAATACGTTATGACGTAGCGTGAAACTGGCCTGTTCACACTGGGGAATCCCCTGTACTACATAGCAGACAGGAGGACACCCATCTTCCGCCGTCAGCAGAGTTTGTGATTCTCATTGCCCTACTCTTACAGAGGCTGCTATAGAGTGCTTGTGGCATGGAAATTCCAAGTAGTTTCCCTGGCTCCCTCTTTTCGCGTTGGCGTTGGTGAGTGACCGATGAATAGCCAGGGTAATAATATCGTGAGACCACCGGCAGTGGGCATGTGGTGTGCCATCGGAACAATGGCCCTTCTTGCCGGCTGCGCCTACTTCAATTCACCTGACCTCAAGCGGGGTGATCAACAACTCGCAGCGGGTAATTGGGAGGAAGCCAGTCTTGCCTATAAGCAAGCGCTGAAAACTGATCCCTTCAATCCCACATTGCAAGGCAAATACACTATGGCTCGCGAACGAGCTGCGGCGTCATATGAGGAGCGAGGACGGGCGTATCTCAAAGAACATCAGCCGGACCTTGCGATGGAGCAGTTTAAGCGTGCCCTTACAATCGAACCGTCCAGTCTCGATCATCAATCGGGGTTGCTTGAAGCGCTTCGCTTGAAGGACGCGCGCGGCCAGAATCGAGAGGCAGATCGTCTCGCGCAACTTGGTCGGACCGACGAGGCGATGGAGGCTTATGCCAGAGCGGCTGAGCTGGATCCCTCGTTCAAGGAACCCCTGGACAACATCTCCAAACTCACCGAGGAGCAGCAGGCGCTGAACCGTGACGATCGGCGGAAGCAGCCGGTGACACTTCGGTTTCGCAATGCCGGGCTCAAAGAAGTCTTGGAAGGGATTGGAAAGGCCGGAGGGATCAACCTCATTTTCGACAAGGATGTCAGAAATGACCCAGTGACCATTAGCATTCAGGACACGCCGTTCGAAGAGGCCTTCAATCTCATTCTGAACAGCAATAGCCTGTTCGCTCAAACCGTATCCCCGGGCGTCATGATTATCAGCCCCAATACCAAGCAGAAGCAGGAACAGTATCAAGATCTGATGATTCGTACCTTCTATTTGTCCAGCGCCAAAGCGAAAGATATGCTGGTGTTGCTGAAGAACATGCTCGATTCCAAACGGATGCATGCCAATGAACAATTAAACACGATTGTCATCCGGGACCAACCTGAAAAACTGGAGATGGCTGAAAAGATCATCTTGGCCAACGACCGCCTGGACTCAGAAGTTCTTTTTGATGTTGAGGTTCTGGAAGTCGATCGCACGATAAATCAGACCTATGGTCTGACCTATCCCAAGCAAATCGCAGGCGCCATCGTACCTCCAGGGTTTACGGGATTGATCGCCGGAGACATCGGACAGCAGTTCACACGTGGACAACTCACCGACCTTGGAGGAAACAGCTATCTCTTTAAGCTCCCGACCAACATCCAGTTGGATTTCTTTAAACAGATCACCGACGCCAAGACCCTTGCTTCCCCGAAAGTTCGCGTGGTCAACAACAAAAAGGCGGAGATTAACATCGGGAACAAGCAGCCGATCCTGCTTTCCACAACGAATGTCTTGCCTGGTCAAGCGGCAACAGGGGCAGTTCCGACGACTTCGACAGTGACCTCGATCGAATTCCGCGACACCGGAGTCAAATTAACCGTTGAGCCTTCCATCCATCTGGGGAATGAACTGTCTCTGAAGATGAAAATTGAAATCGTTAGTCTTGGCGACCAAGTGACGCTCCAAGCCAATCCCCCGATTACCCAGTTTACCTTCGGCAATCGGTCGGCGGAAACGATGCTCAATGTCAGAGATGGCGAAACCATTGTTTTGGGAGGGCTGCTCCAAGAAGAGGATCGCAAGACCCGCACCACTATCCCATGGATCGGCGATCTCCCTTTCATCGGCAATCTCTTGAGTTCTTTTAAGACCCAACGGGTCACCACCGAGGTGATCCTGACGATCACACCGCACGTCATTCAAGGGCTAGCTCCTCCTGGGCTCAGTACGCAACTGTTCTGGTCCGGGACGGATTCAACCTATGCCACGAGCCCGTTGTTTGCCCCAAAGGGGAAGAAGATTTCCATGATGGGAGGTGGGGTTTCCGGTGCAGGAGTCTCCTCGTCTGGAGGGCCGGCAAAAGGGGGAATGGCAGGGAAGTCCGCTGCAGCGCCACTCACCCCGATGGCTCCGGTAACGGCAGTCGCCTCGATCAGGCCAGAGGAGTCGGTGATCCAAATGGGAAAAGAATTTAAGCTTACCATCAATGACGAACGTCTTCGTCCAACGGCGGAAGGCTTATTTCAGCTTCAGTATGATCCACAGGTACTGGAATTCAAAACACTCCTGAACGGTGAGGTCATACAGTCAGACGGCAAAGGCGAGCAGGCGTCTGGCAGCAACGAGACGCAAGTGGGAACGGTAACCTTCAAAGTCGCACCATCAGAGAGACAGGCAGGGGGGCGGGCCGTCACGGTCACCTTCTACGCCAAGGCACCAGGTGTGTCTCCCGTACGTGTGGCGTTGGTGGATTCCTCCGCGGAATCATCCACTGTATCGACCCAAGAAGGAAAAGGTATCGTGAGGGTGCGGTGAAAGAGTCAGGCGTGACCCTCTTGGAGCTCCTGATCACCCTGACAATTGTGATGGTCCTTGCCTCTATCGCTATGCCGCTCAGCCGCTTGTCTGCGAAACGGACTCACGAAATAGAACTGCGGCAGCATTTGAGGATCATGCGGGCCGCCATCGACACCTTCAAGCTGGAGTGGAATCGCGATGGCGATGTCTTATTGGGGCCAGCCTGCGTGAAGAACAAGCTCACGTGCAAAGATGTGACAAGTGTCTACGGATATCCGAAGTCGCTGGATATGTTGTTGGGGATCAAGCTCACCAGTCAAGAGGCGACGATCAGGGGCACGACGACGAGACGCTATCTTAGGAATCTTCCCCTTGATCCATTGACCGGCAAGGCCGATTGGTTGTTCCGCTGCTATAAAGATGCGCCGAAAGCATCGAGCTGGTGTGGGGATGACGTCTACGACGTGATGACTCAAAGTCAGGACATGGCATTAGATGGAACGAAGTATCGAGATTGGTAAGCGTAGAGCAGGGGACCCAAATGGTTTCACCCTGCTCGAGCTGATGATCGTTGTATCGATCATCGGCATTCTAGCCACCCTGGCGGTGCCCTCGTACCAAGCGTCTGTTGTGAAACATGGCAAGAGATTTCTGATCCCGTCGAGGGGGGCGTGGTCGACGTCTTTTCAGGGGCCGAGTTTGTGGGAACGGACGGCACTCCATATAATCGTTGGTAGGAAGTCCATGCGCAATTCTCATCGCACATTGCTCCAGACTTCAGTTGAAGCAACACGCGCCTGTTATCCGACGGTGCGAGTCGGAGCCCTATGCGCTGTCGGCTTCGCCTCAGCCTTGTTTGCGGGATGTGGCGAACTCGAGCCAATGCGTGAGCCGGAGGTGGTCGATCTTGAGCTGACCACAGACACGCTAAAGGCGTCGGTGCGTGATGCGCAACGGATTGTCGCGGAGTTGCGGACTGACCTTGAGACGAGGCGTATGGAGCTGGCGGAAGCTCAGGTCGCTCGAGCCCAGCTTGAAGGACGGGTCAGAGAAGCGGAACGGCGGGTCATCGAAGCACGGCAGGTGATCGAGCTGCAACGGGAAGAACTGGCCGCAGTTCGGACGGAGAGGGTGCGTATGTCCCGAAGCAGTCTTCAATTGCAGAGTCAGATGAAGCAGCTCAGGAAGCAGCTCTCAAGAACGGGGAAGTCGGGCCCTGTTGATGACGGGCGGGAGGCGGCCTCACTACCGTCCAGCGGTGCGGTGCGCAAGGGCCAGAAGGCGATGCAGGTTCCCGTGCCACGACATCAGCCCTCAGAATTTTTCGAGTCGCCTCAAATGGTGGCAACCCCGACTGTTGCGATACAGGGGCCGGCCAATCGAGAGCCCTCGTCGGGGGGTGAGCAGCAGAGCACTCCACCTAAATATATTTCCGTGAAACCCGGTGATACGCTTTGGAGCATTGCGCAGAAGTATCGCGTCAATGTGGAGCATCTGCGAAGGCTCAATTACGTGACCGACAACAGGATTGTGATTGGCCAGGCCCTGTGGCTATCAGATGATCGGGCCATGGATGGGGTCGGTGCCGACAAGGTCTTGTCGACGCCGTAAGCCTAGGAGCCTGTCCGACATTGCCGTTTGTGACGGGGCGAAGGGGGTGCGGCCAGGTGCGAGGCCGCAGGCCCGGGAAAACCGGAGGTGTATTCGCTGGAATACATTGAGGATTTTTTCTGGCCGAGAACGACGCAGGTGGTCGCGGATTGTTCGCCGTAGTAGAAAGGTCAATGTCGGACAGGCTCCAAGATTCCTGTTATCCCCCGACATTCGTGGAAGTCTTACCATGCCTGTATTTGCTTACAGAGTGGCCCGTCCTGATGGCTCAACCCTCGATGGACAGATTGAGGGAGATGAGGAACATCTCGTCCGGGCCCAACTGGAGGGCCAGGGCTTCCTCGTCTTTCGGTTGCAGCGCCGGGGTGCGGGCACAACCGGTTTGGGGCTGGGGAGGCACGCATTTGGAAAACTCCCGCTTGGCGAATTCTTGGTGTTCAATCAAGAGCTGCTCGCCCTTGTGAAAGCTGGTCTTCCGGTGTTGCGGGTGTGGGATCTCTTGATCGAGCGAGCCAACCATTCACGATTTCAGCAGACCTTGCGGACGGTCCGACAAGATATTCGTGGAGGGGCATCGGCTTCGGAAGCGCTGGCAAAGCACCCGATCCATTTCTCGGAATTGTATATTGCGACGATCAAAGCCGGAGAACAATCGGGGAATTTGGCCGAGGTGCTGCAGCGGTTCATTGCCTATCTGAAGCTGATGATCGGGCTGCGTCAGAAGGTCTCAAAAGCGCTAGCGTATCCTGGTTTCCTCGTGCTTGTCGGGATTGCAGTCATCGGGTTTCTCTTGAGTTACGTTGTGCCGACGTTCGTGTCGGTCTATGCGGAGACGTCGAAATCCTTACCGTTTGCCACGCAACTGTTGCTTGATTTGGTGACGGGGGGCCAAGCATTCGTTCTGCCAGGATTGGCCGGGATAGTCATTCTTGGACTTGCAGGTCGTATGTACTATGTCACGCCCGCTGGCCGACTCGCCGTGGACCAACTCTTGTTGAGCATGCCCATTTTGGGACCAATTTTCGTGAAGCATTATACGGTCCAACTGACGCGCACCCTCGCCACGATCCTTGCCGGAGGCACCCCGCTCGTGGATGCCTTGTCTATTGCACGGGGCGCCATCTCCAATCGATATGTGTCGGGCGGCGTCGCGGGTGCGGTCGACGAAATTCGCGAAGGGACGACCCTGGCCGCCGCACTGGATCGCCCCAAAGTATTTCCAAAATTGGCGGTGGAGATGCTGTCGGTAGGGGAGGAGACCGGATCGTTACCCGCGATGTTGCATGACGTGGCTGAATTCTATGAAGGAGAACTTGATCTCCGGCTCACGCAACTGACGACGTGGATTGAACCCGCACTACTTCTGATCATGGGGGCCTTAGTTGGTGCGATCGTCATTATCATGTATCTGCCGGTGTTTCAAATGGCTGGGGCGGTGTAGCGCTGAACGCCATACTGCGGTACGGCTTGCGCTCATGTGTGGAGGAGTGAGTAGGAAACTATGGCACGGGCTGTGACGCGACCAACGTTGACGGATGTTCTCGTACGGCAGGGGATTCTGCCGAAACAGACGCTCGACCAAGTGCTCAGCAGACTGGGTGGTGCGACGGTAGCCCTCGGCCAGACCTTGGTAAGCGAGGGGATTCTCTCTGAGGATCAACTGGCCCAAGCGGTGGCAGCTCAGTTTAACTTGCCCTGCGATCTTCTGACGGAGTTCCGGGTCGATCAGTCGTTCTATGATTCCATGTCGGTGAAGCTCATGCAGCGTCATCCGTTCATACCGATTGCAGAGCACCAAGGTCGCTTGACCATTGCCATACCCGATCCGCAGAATCTCCTGGCACTGGATGAGTTGGAGCTGCTTTTGGGGCGCCCGTTGGACCTGGTGGTAAGCTCGAGAGGTGCGATTTTGGCGTCCTTGGAACGCAGTGAAGGTTCCAGCCAAGCCCTTCGGGAGCTTGAAGCTGAATATCGATCCGTGCTGGTAAAGGAGGATGAGCGGGGTGAGGAAGTCCTCACGATCAATCAAGCGGGAGAGGATCAAAGTCCTGCGGTCAAACTCTTGGATTCGATCCTCCTCAGCGCGATGCAGCGTCGGGCCAGCGATATTCACATTGAAGCCGCCGACCGTGCCACCAAGGTGAAGTTGCGGGTTGATGGGATTCTCGTTCCGGCGATGGAGCCGCTCGATATCCGGCTCCACGCGCCGTTGGTCTCGCGACTGAAAGTCATGTCGGATCTGGACATCGCCGAGCGGCGGGTGCCTCAAGATGGAAGTTTTCGGATGCGACTGGAGCGAAAGACCGTCGATTTCCGTGTCTCGATCCTCCCGAGCGTGTTCGGTGAATCAGTTGTCATTCGTATTCTCGACCGGGAGGCGATCACCACAGGTGTTTCGACATTGCGGTTGGAACGACTCGGCTTCAATCAGGAAGATCTTAAGCGGTTTCGGCGCGCGATTACGCGCCCCTACGGCATGGTGCTGGTGACCGGTCCGACCGGAAGTGGAAAGACGACGACGTTGTACGCGGCGATTACGGAGATGAATATCAGGGAAGACAAGCTGATCACGATCGAAGATCCGGTCGAGTATCAGCTGTCGGGGGTCGTGCAAATTCCCGTGAATGAAAAGAAAGGCCTGACCTTCGCCCGAGGGCTTCGATCCATCCTGCGTCATGACCCTGACAAGATCATGGTCGGCGAGATCCGCGATGCAGAGACCGCACAAATTGCAATCCAATCGTCGCTCACCGGCCACCTAGTCTTGACAACGGTGCACGCAAACAACGTGTTCGACGTGATCGGACGATTCGCCTCAATGGGAATCGATGCCTACAACTTCTTGGCTGCGCTGAACTGCGTGTTGGCGCAGCGGCTTGTTCGAATGGTGTGTCTCGCCTGTCGAGTGGCGGTCAAGTTGGACACCGCGCTGGCCGAAGAATCCGGTCTCGATTTCGAGGGATATAAGGATGTTCCATTTTATGAAGGCAAAGGATGCCAGGAGTGCCATGGCACTGGGTATCGCGGCCGAAAATGCATTACAGAATTTCTGGATCTGAACGATGAAATCAAAGAAATGATTCTTGCCGAGCGTCCTCTGTCCGAGATCCGCTATCGCGCGATAACCAGCGGGATGATCACGTTGCGGCAGTCCGC
>VBOM01000154.1 GCA_005877535.1 Nitrospirota bacterium
ACTATGAGGATCTTGGGCAACATCCTCTGACCATTGCAAAAATGAGGGAATCTCCTCAGTCCTGCCGACATTGATGACGGCATAATGAAGGCCTGAGAAAACTTCTCAGAGGTCAACATTCATTAGGAGATGCCGCTAGGTTTCGGAACCTGAAGATCGGTCGCGAACCCGTATTACTCGAAATCGTGTTCAGCCTACAGTCGCCCTGCTACTGTCCTTGCTCATCGAGGAGCAAAACATCGAGATCGACTTCGGCCAGAACGAAAGCAGGGTGGCCGAATACATCAAGCCGGTTCGGCAATTGCTCCATGACATCCAGAAGCATCAGGTCGCGTTTCTGAGCGAATCGGCTGAAGCCTCTGCTCCGGATAAGCAGATCTTGGAGGATATTCGATCGACTCAGGAGGTCGAAGGTCGTTACGGACAAGAATTTAAAACAACCCATGGCCTTGCTGGATTGGCGGAGAAATGAGCTTCAACAAAATCCTTGATCCTTCGCAATTCCAGGTCCGCCAAGCCTGAAAACATCAACCCGGTGTACGGCCACATCGTCGGCAAGACAATCCTCCCGCTCATCATCCAGGTCGGGAACGCCTCGAATCTCATCTTGAAGCCCGATCTCTATAGTTACTACGCGATGGACGGTTCGCGGCGTGATGGTGTCCCGTCCGTTGAGCCTTTGAGCGAAGGGATAGCGCCACGTGGGAAAAAGAGCGTTCCAGGGCAAAGAGGTTATCTTGCCAACCAGAGGCGGGTGGGTGAAGTAGCCGCAGAAGCTTAGCGAGTGAGAGAAGAGACTTTTCTGCACCCAGGTAAGCAGGCGAGATTCTACCGGCACGGGTCACATGCCCTTCGGGTCCCGCTCCCACAATAACTCCGGCTCGCTCTGCTGCTTGGCCGTCCAACGGGCCAAGACAAACAATGCGTCGCTGAGGCGATTCAGAAACCGCACGAGAGACGGATCCAAGGGCTCTTCCCTCCCCAACCGTACACAAATACGTTCAGCCCGTCGACAAATTGTTCTCGCTTGATGTAACAAGCTGGGAATCTTCCCGCCTCCTGGAAGAATAAATTCCTTCAGAGGGGGCAAGTCTTTCTGACAGTGATCCATGAGTTTTTCCAGCCGGATCACCTCCCGCGATGTGACCGTTGGCATATTCTTAAACGTCTGCCCAGGCGCCGTGGCCAGCAGCCCACCAACATCGAACAGCTTATTCTGCATCCAACGCAGTTCCTCTTCTAACCGATCAGCAGACGGATGATTCCCAAGCAGCTCCGCATTAAACGCTCTGACGACCCCGATCGTCGAGTTCAGTTCGTCCACGTCCCCATAGGCCTCTACCCGCAAACTGTCCTTCCAAACCTGCTGGCCACCAGCCAACCGTGTTTTCCCCTTGTCGCCAGTTTTGGTATAAACTCTCGTGATCCGCATACCTGCTCCCTTCTCCCTTCTTCATCGACCATCACACAATGGAAAGATCGCGTCCATATTCACATGCTGCTCTAGGTGGTCAGCCCAGCGATCCAGTTCAGAGCGCAGTTGTGTCGAGACGAGTTCAGACTCACCAGGTGAAATAGACGGTAGTCCCTTCCGCACACGTACGCGATTCAACCAGCCCCTACGGAACCCAGACTGATCGAACAGACCATGAATGCTGGTGCCCCAGATACAACCATTCATGCTTGCAGCGCCTTCATCACCCCCCGCCGTGCCTTCCCCGATTTCAGCTGCTTCAATTTGAAAAGACGGGTTGGCGGTTCCACGAATAGTCCGCCCCATGTGGATTTCATAGCCACGGACTGGCGCGTGCTTTTCCACGCCATGCAACAGGGACGTGGCACGAACTTGCCGACAGATTTTTGGCGCATCGAGCTCCGTCGTCACATCGAGAAAGCCTAAGCCTATTGTCGTTCCTCCCCGCTCCAATCCCTTGGGATCGGCGATCGCTTGCCCAAGCATCTGGTACCCTCCGCAGATTCCGATCAGCTCGCCTCCTCTGTGTACATGCGATTCCAAGGTACCAGGAAATCCTGAGGTCACGAGATAGTCGAGGTCTTCGAGCGTATTCTTGCTTCCAGGAAGAATCACTACGTCAGCTCCTCGGAGATCCTCCGGCAACGCGACAAACCGAAGCGCCACATCCTTCTCGGCTGCCAGCGAATTGAAGTCGGTGAAGTTGCTCATGCGAGGAAGCAGGACCACAGCTACATTTGTGACATCAGGTTTGAACTGAACCGACCGGGATAGAGCGAGATCGAGGCTATCTTCTTGATCCAATCGAAGGTCCCGCAGGTAGGGAACGACTCCCAGAACCGGAAGACTTGTGCGCACCTCAAGTATGCGAACACCATCTTCAAACAGTCGACGATCTCCGCGGAACTTATTCACGATCACACCGCGCACGCGGTGGCGTTCATGCGGCGCCAGCAAATCGAGCGTCCCAATGATCTGTGCGAAAACCCCACCCCGATCAATATCCGCCACGAGCACGACGGAAGCATCGGCTAACTCGACGACAGGCCAGTTCACGATGTCTCGATGGCGAAGATTGATTTCCGCAGCACTTCCTGCCCCTTCGATCACGACACACTCATACTCAGTGGCCAGTCGGGCATAACACTCTTGAACAATGCTGAACAGTGTCTGTTTCCGCTCAAAGTACGCAAGCGCATCCAACGTCTCGTAGACCTTGCCTTTCACCACGACCTGAGATCGTGAATCCGACTCGGGCTTCAGCAAAATCGGATTCATATCTACCGTCGGCTCGATTCCGCAGGCCTGAGCCTGCAGCGCCTGCGCTCGGCCGATCTCCCCTCCATCGAGCGTGACGAAAGAATTCAGTGCCATGTTCTGCGCTTTGAATGGCGAGACCCGTGTACCTTTGCGAGATAAGAGTCTGCAAATCCCTGCGACAATGAGGCTCTTCCCGACATCGGAGCCGGTTCCAAGAATCGCAAGGGCTTTGACTGACGTACCGGAAATCGTCATGGATCCTTCACGCCGCTGCATGGTTTACAACGATGATGCCAACGCACATAGCGGGCCAGCCCTTCCGTGACCGCCCTCCCAATCGCTCGCCCGACGAGTTCTCCGAGGGTCGTGTGGGTTCCACTGTACCGCATAGGAGGTCCACTCCCACTCACAACCACGACCGCATCTGTTCCGGTTCCAGTCGCCCACGATCCGCCAGTCCAACTCTTCACCTTGGCACGTAACAGGACAGCGGTCTTTGCTTCGGTCGCCACCTGCACCATCCCGACCATTGCCGCAGCAGACAGACGAGCGTTGGTTACGAGAATTAGATTGATCGTGCCAGGATGGGCACCACTGTAGGTGCGCTGTCTCGGCGTCACCGGGTCCCCCGCCCGCACAGCATTCGAAATCCCGACCGTGACAAATCCTTCGACCCAGATTTGGCCATAGGCCTCTCGCACCGTGACTAAGTCCGCGAGCGACACGGCGGTCATGAGACCGACAAATTTATCGTGGATGCCGAGCGAGGTAGCCAGCTTGCTTAGCGTCCTGGCAGGATCGGCGCATCGCGCGCCTGCACCCATGCGACGATCATCTCTGCCAAGCTGCTTGGCCGCGACTTGATGGTTCAAGATATATCTGGCCCGCGTGATTCCACCGGCCCTGGGAGCAGAGGAGAGAACTGACCGGACGTCCCCCAGGTCGACGATGAGCGTGGTTCGTCTGACTTTAAAAGCGGTCTGCATCGCGCGTGTGCTTAGCTTCCTCATGACTGTCTCTTCGACAAGCAAGCGCCAAGGGCTGCAAGCAACCGTCGATTCTCTTTGGCGGTCCTGATCGCAACACGAATCATCTGCGTAGTCAGGCCTGGCAACGTCGAACAGTCGCGAACGAGCAGCCTCTCGGAAGCCAATCGGTTAGTCACCTCGCCGGCGCAGGTCGAGGCAGGAAGCTCGATCAGCACAAAATTCGCGGTTGATGAGTAGACGTGCAGGCAGGAGAAGGAGTGAAGCCCGCGCACGAATCGTGAGCGTTCGCTCTTCATGAATGTGCGGCTTTGTGTCGCATAGGCATGATCGTGCAGCACCGCGCGGGAGACCTCTTGGGCCAGTGAATTGACCGACCAGGGTGGCTGCCGATCTTTCAGCTGATCCACGACCTTGCTTGCGCCAACCAGATAGCCGATTCGGAGCCCCGGTATGGCATAGAATTTCGTCAGACTCCGCAACACCATCATGCGCGGATGTTCACTCAGCAATGAGACGACAGACTGTTCCTGACAATAGTCGATGAAAGCCTCATCGACGATCAACCAGCCCTGTTGTCGCTCGACAACCTCAGCAAGTTCACGCATAGCCAGCCGGTCCACGACTTGGCCGGTTGGATTGTTGGGGTTGCACAGAAACACGGCATCGAATTTCGATTGTTTGGCAGAAAGCTGCCGTAGGACATCATTCAATGGAGGACGAAAACGTTCCTCTCGTCTGGCATGAACGTACTGGACCGAGCTCTCTGCGTCCAGCAACGCACGCGCATACTCCTCAAACGTGGGACCCATAATGAGCGCGGACTTGATCGCGAGCGCGCGGGGCAACAGATGAATCAGTTCAGTCGAGCCGTTGCCGACGAGGATCATGTCTGGATCGACGCCGCACTGCTGCGCCAATGCTTGCCGGAGCTTCCAACAATCGGGATCTGGATAGTGCACGATCTGCTTGAGCGCCGAACGAATCGCGCGGAGCCCCACTGTGGGAGGACCCAGCGGATTGATGCACGCGCTAAAATCCATGATCCGCTCGACGGGAATTCGTTGTTCCCGAGCAACCTTGTAGACGTTCCCGCCGTGAGTGGGTTGTGTCATCCCTTCACCATCACGAGCCACCCCATGCCCAACAGGACTCCTGTGATACTTGTCCAGAGCATGAGCGTTAACGCCATGCCGATGTGAGCCCTCGTCAGAGGCTGATCAGGATTGCCAAGATGTGGACGTTCAATAAGAAGACCGTCATAGCGATTAGTCCCGCCTAGTTGCACCCCGAGCGCGCCGGCCATTGCAGCTTCCGGGCGTCCACTGTTCGGGCTTGGATGTTGTCCACCGTCACGAAGCAAGATCTTCCAGGCGTGCTGCATCGCGGGCCATGATCGAGAGACAATTCCCGCTGAGAGAACCAGCAAGAACGCAGTGATCCGAGCCGGAAGAAAATTTACCACGTCATCCAATCGTGCCGACGCCCAGCCAAACCACCGGTATCGGTCGTCCATATGGCCGATCATCGAGTCCAACGTGCTGACCGCCTTATACGCAAGCGCCAATGGAGCCCCTCCGAGGATCAGATAGAACAAGGGCGCCATGATGCCGTCAGCCGTGCTTTCCGCAATCGTTTCCACCGTGGCGCGGACGATATCAGATTCAGCCATTTCCTCCGTATCGCGTCCGACAATTTTGGCGAGCGCTGCGCGGGCTTCCATCAAAGAAACGGATTGGAGAGCCCGTTGTACGGATACGACATGGTCAATGAGATCGCGAGCCGCGAGAGTAGTCCAGGCCAGCAACACAGTGCCCGCGCTACCCCATAAGGGATCGATCAAACTGCCAAACCAGATGAGCAACGCCCCAGCCGCATAGGCTCCGGCAGGCAAGGCGACAGCCAAGAGCATGCCTGCAATACGTTGTTTGGTGGGAGACAGGAGGAGTTGATGGACACGCCGGTCGCACCAGGTGACGACGGCTCCCATCCATCGCACCGGGTGTGGGAACCAGCGCGGGTCTCCGACCGCCGCGTCTAAAAGGCAGGCCACCGCCAATTCGCCTCCGGTCATCGGACGAGCACCACGGGAACGATCAAGATAAAGAGAATCTCTGCCGTTTCATTCGTCGCTCCTAGCAAGTCGCCCGTCACGCCGCCGAACATGCGATGGAACCAGGCTGTAAAAAGACGAACCAGCACCGTGCCGATGAGGAGACAGCAGAATGCCGGCCATGGTCCCAACAACAGCGTCAATGCAAGCCCTGCCGTGACAGTCGCCACGCACAGATGTCGCCAAGACAAATGTGCGAGGAACGGCTGTGCCAGTCCTCCTTCCGACCGTGCGTAGGTGACATTGAACGCTCCGACAACCATGGCCCACCGGCCGACCGCTGGCATGCCTATGAGCAATGCACTATGTTCGCCAGCCGGCAACGCAGTGAGCCCGGCGTATCGCAGGCCGAGTGCGAGAAACAGCCCGGTTGCTCCGATCGCACCGATGTGCCCATCCCTCATGATCGCCAGACGAGCCTGAGAGGTTCGCCCGCCTGCCAGGCCGTCCACCATATCCGCCAGGCCATCCTGGTGGAGGCCGCGGGTGATCCCAATGAGCAGGAGCATCAGTAA
>VBOM01000489.1 GCA_005877535.1 Nitrospirota bacterium
CTTCAACGTAATCTCCGTCTTCGAGTCTTTGAAATCGAAGCGCTGCTTGATCTCCTTCGTCGCCTGATCGACGACATTCTTCATCTCTTGCATGTCCACTTCCGAGACCACGTCGAACGAAAATTGTTCAGCCACGATCCCCTCCTCTCCTAACGCCACCTATTATATTTCCTACAGCAAACTCTCTTCGACATTCCAAGTGGTAGGCTGCTTGATCTTCCACTGCGCGCGTCCAACGAGATCCTTCCAATTTTCTATGCCTCACCATAAGGGAGTGGCCGAGGCTGCCCTTTACTGCGCGCATCGAGCGACCACTGCTTCATCGTGGGGGCTCTGCGAGCAAGAAGGGCACCTCGCCGCTCCCTCCACTCTTCAACAGCAGCCCCCACCGGGCAACTGCAATCGCTTCTCCTCATCATAACGAATCGTCGTCTGCAATCTTCCTGGCGAGCCTCCGCCGGCCATCACGACCGCTGTCGGCGAGGGACGATGCGTTGGTCACAAACATGCCGAACATCTCGTAGGACCCGGTCAACGTGATGATCCCAACAAACAACATCGGCAACGCTGTGATCCACAGATATTGCACCTTTCGCATCTTAATGAGCACCGTCGTGCCAATACAGAGTGCCAACGTCCCGAGCAACTGATTCGCTGCGCCGAACATCGGCCAGAGCGTCGAGATACTGCCGGTACCGATGAGATAGCTCCAGGCTCCCACGATCAGCCCGCTGCTCACCGCCACACCAGGCCACCAATTCATCCGCCGCAAGGGAGGGTAGAAACGTCCGCCCATCTCCTGGATGAGATAGCGCCCCACGCGCGTACCTGTATCGATCGTCGTCAAAATAAACAACGCCTCGAACACCAGCGCAAATTGATACCAATAGGCCATCAACCCGGCCATACCAGGGAGCGCGGAAAAAATGGAAGCCATACCGACCGCCAAGGATACGGCCCCGCCAGGCCGGCTCGCCACGTCCGTCTCGACAAGTTGCGAGAGTTCCTGAACTCGCGAGACGGGAAAGCCCATCGCAGCCAGCTCATCTGGCATGAGCATGGTATTGATCGCCAGATAATCACCGGGGATCAACACCGAGGCTGCAATCAAAGCCATCACGCCAACAAAACTTTCCAGCAACATCGCCCCATAGCCAACCGTGGCCTGGGACTCTTGCTCGATCATCTTCGGCGTCGTCCCGGAAGAGACCAGCGAGTGAAAGCCTGACAGGGCTCCGCAGGCAATCGTGATAAAGAGAAAGGGAAAGAGCGTGCCAGGAATAATCGGTCCGCCTCCGCTTGCAAAGATGGTGACGCGCGGCATCTCGATCGTCGGCGCCATGAGAATCACCCCCACGCCCAGCAACGCCACCACGCCGAGCTTCATGA
>VBOM01000155.1 GCA_005877535.1 Nitrospirota bacterium
AGTGAACCCCTGTGACATCCACTGCTCCCTGCATCGACGCCGGAAGCAGATCCCCTTCCCACTGAATGGAAGGATGACGCCCGGATGACGAAGTAGTGGCCCGCCAGGTGCAGGGGACGCCGGCCACATCCAGTTCCGCCAACAGCCAGGTTACAGTCGGCCAGTCCGGCATCGCACTTTGAAAGGTCCACTGAGCCACCTGCTTCAGAGACAAGGGTTCCAGGCTCGGCGCCGCTACTTCCTCCAGCTGTGCTTCCTCGCACACCACATAGAGTTCGCCCTGCGGATCGAACCAGAAGCGGAGTTTCCCGTCGGTCAACTCCGCTTGGATAACCGCTAGCGTCGAGCAATCGGCTCCTTCCTGTTCAAACATCGAGAAGTCCGTCACGCCGATCATCGTAAGTTTTGCGACGCGAGCCATCTGGCGAATACGATAGCGGACCACGACCGTGACCGTAGTCCCCGCCAGCACCTCGCGTCCCGACGCTTCGTCCAACAGTCGTCGCTTCGACACCTGCACATCCGTCACATAGCCGCCGCAAAAGCCGCCAGTATGGCCCAACAGCCAACGCAGATCTTCGATATTCACAACATGATATTTCATGGCATAAATGCTCGCGCACTCCGAACGATCTTAGCAGACTTCGGAAAAACCGTTTCAACTCAGCAAAACTTTAATGGACTACACCATTGGAACAAGAGAAAAACTCCCCGCAGGATGTTCAAAAAGGCCGTTCAGCAAGGCCGCAGGCGAGTCGAAACCGGAGGCGTACCCTCTGGGTACGTTGAGGATTTCGATGAGCCGAGAACGATGCTGCCGGACTTTTTCAACGTCCTGCTAGCATCCTGCTAGAATAATGGCTGTTGCTGCTTAAGCCCTTCGTAGTATAAATGCAGAACAGACAGGCGTCCATCACGACCTTCGACAATATGTTTTGAAGAGACAGAAAGAATCGGAGCCTGAAACCCTATTTTCGTCCTGATTGAAGAGCGGATCGATAATCTCCTCCCGCACATCCGTCTCGTTGAACTCCTCAAACCTTGGCGGAATTGATTCCGTTCTCAGTTTTCCTAGTAGTCACTTGAAACGACCAGCATAATCACGCTATGTTTCAAACCTGCCAAAGCCAAGCGATCCCCCCGAGGTGTCAATGCGTGCAGTCTGCCTGAAACACGTTCCCTTTGAAGGGCCCGGAGCCTTCGCGACGGCGCTGACTGAGCGCGGCGTAAGTTTGGAACGTTATCTCGTCCCACAAGACGGGCTGCCGAAGGATGCGGGCGATATGTTGATCGTGATGGGTGGGCCGATGTCGGTGAATGATCCTGATTCCTGGATTGCCGAAGAGACGGAATTCATTCGATCCGTGATCCTGGCAGGCAAGCCCGTCATTGGAGTGTGTCTTGGAAGTCAGTTTATGGCGAAGGCGTTGGGTGCCACTATCCGTCCTGGTAAGACGCTGGAAATCGGCATGACACCGGTCAGGCTGACGACTGAGGCGAAACACGACCCTGTTTTCAGTACGCTGCCTGATTCATTCGAAGTCTTCGAATGGCATGGCGAAGTGTTCGACCTCCCCAAAGACTGTGTGCCCTTAGCTGGCTCCGACATTGCCCCCCTGCAAGCCTTCCGTTATGCCGATCGTGCCTACGGGCTGCTGTTTCATTTGGAGGTGGAAGAGAACGGTATCGAGTCATTGTGCCGAGAATGTGCGCCGGATCTCACAAAAGCACGATTGACCGCGCAGCAGGTGAAAGCGGCAGCCCTCCCCCCTCTACCACAGCTCCATCAGATCGCCGATCGGCTCATTGGTCATCTTCTCTCTCCTCAGCGTTGATTGCCGCCTCATTCCTGCTGTACTCTTAAACCCCTTGTCGAAAAGTCCGAACGTCATCAAGTCGAAAGTCGCCGGAATTCGCACGACTTCAAGACTTGATGACTTTATGACTTGAAGACCTGAAGACTTTACGCCCGATTGATCCACGAAAGGAGCCTGTTCGCATGTCTGGTTTCCCCATCGAGGTCGCAACTCGAATTAAGACGCTGCCCCCCTATCTGTTCGCCGCCATCGATAAGATGAAGCAGCCCAAGCACCACCAGTATCCTTCGTATGAGGGTATGCTGTCGTTCCGCAAAGCGGTGGCAGACTGGTACAGGCGCCGCTTTCATGTCACGCTCGATCCGGCACACGAAGTCCTCACGCTGATCGGCTCGAAGGAAGGCATCGGACACATTCCGCTCGCATTCGTCGATCCGGGCGATATCGTGTTCGTTCCGAGCCCGGGCTATCCTGTCTATCCCGTGGGAACCGGCTTCGCCGGAGGTGTTTCGCACCTCATGCCACTCACGAAACAGAACGGCTTCTTGCCAGACCTGAAGGCGATTCCCAAGGACGTGGCGAAAAACGCGAAGCTGATGTTCCTGAATTCGCCGAACAACCCGACGTCGGTCATCATGAGCAAGGACTATTTTAAGCGAGTGGTGGACTTTGCCCAGGAGAACCACGTCATCGTCTGCCACGACGCAGCCTATTCGGAGATTTTCTACGACGGCAAGCCTCCTGCGAGCTTCATGGAAGTCGATGGGGCAAAGGACGTGGGAATTGAATTCCACTCGCTGTCGAAGACCTACAACATGACCGGCTGGCGCATCGGGTTTGCCGTCGGGCACAAACAGGTCTTGGCTGGACTCGGCAAGGTGAAGAGCAACCTGGACTCCGGCTGTTTCCAGGCTATTCAGGAAGCCGGCATTACAGCGCTCAGCCTGGATGATTCCGTGACGGATGGCTTGCGCAAGATCTATCAGGAGCGGCGCGACACCCTCGTCCCAGGCCTCAAGCAGCTTGGGCTGGAAGTGGATCCTCCACCGGCTGCGTTCTACGTCTGGGTCACGGTGCCGAAGGGATACACCTCGGCATCCTTCACGGCTCACTTGCTGGAAAAGGCCGGGATCGTGACGACACCGGGGAACGGCTTCGGCGCCCCGGGCGAAGGGTATATCAGAATGACCGTATGTACATCGAAAGAGCGATTGGCTGAAGCGGTGGAGCGAATCAAACGCGCTGGATTTTAGCGCGAATGTTAAATGATGAACGCTGAATGTTGAATTGTTTTGTGACCTATCCAATTCAAAATTCACCATTCAAAATTCAAAATTAGCGAGCCCTATGCACCGCGAGACCGTCTTCATCGGGTTTGGTTCGAACGTCGGCGATCGAATCGATTTCTGCGACCGTGCGGTGACGTTACTTAGCCTCCTGCCCCACTCGCAAGTGGTGGGAGTGTCGCTGCTCTATGAATCAGAGCCAGTGAACGATCATGCCCAACCTGGCGATGGCTGGTTCTTGAACGGCGTCGTGCAGCTTGAGACGGATGTCACGCCGAAGAGCCTCTTGTCCATACTCCGGGAGATCGAGCGCTCGCTCGGCCGGGATGAGGAGGACCGATCAGGCCCCAGGACCATCGATCTGGATATCTTGTTCTATGACCAACTGATCATCAACGAACCAGATCTCGTGGTGCCGCATCCTCGCATGCACCAACGCCGGTTCGTCCTCATGCCGTTGAGCGAACTCGATCCACTCTTCGTGCATCCAATACTCCATCGCACAAGCAGCCAGTTGCTCGCCGAGGTCGGGAAGCAGCCTGAGGTCCGCCTCCTGTTTCCCCAACCCTCGACCCGCTATGGCTCACGCCAGGCTTGCAGCCCGCCCCCAGGCTCATGAAGATTATCCACACCGCACGATCCATGGCTGCATGGAGCGAACGATTACGCCGGGAAGGTGTGACCATCGGGTTCGTTCCCACGATGGGTGCGCTGCATGACGGCCATCGCTCCCTCATTCGAGCCGCCCGATTACGATGTGATGCGCTCGTCGTGAGCATCTTCGTCAACCCGACACAGTTCAGCCCGACCGAAGACTTAGCCGCGTATCCCCGTCCAATTTCCCGCGATCGTGCCTTGTGCCGCGAGGAAGGGGTGGACGTCTGTTTTGAACCCACAGCCCTGGGCATGTATCCAGAGGGTTTCCAAACGATCGTGACGGTGCCGGCGCTCGGGCGCCGATGGGAAGGAGCGGCCCGGCCTCATCACTTCGCCGGCGTCGCCACGGTGGTGACGAAACTCTTCGGAATCGTGCAACCCCATCTGGCTTTGTTCGGCCAGAAAGATTACCAGCAGGCAGCGCTGGTTCGGCAACTTGTGGACGATCTCAATCTCGGCGTGGGGATTCACGTGCGCCCGACAGTCAGAGAGCGGGATGGGCTGGCCATGAGTTCGCGCAATGTCTATCTCAGTCACGACGAACGTCGGATTGCCCCCTTGCTCTCTCAGGCGCTCCGAATCGGTAGACAGATGATCGTGGGTGGGATGAGTGATGTGGCGGCGATCGAGCGGACCATGCGACAGACCATCGAGCAGGAACCTAGTATTCATGCCGAGTACCTGGCCGTCTGCGATCCTGACAGTCTGGAGCCTCTGTCCGTCGTCGCGGCTCGTGCGGTACTCTTGGGCGCAGTCCGGATAGGGTCGATCCGCTTGATCGATAATCTGCTGGTGAATAAGCCGGATGGAAAGAGTCGCGCTACGCGTTGAGCGTGGCGTCAAAGCATTGACCGACTAATAGCCCGAGGACGACCTGAGCTAGACGGCGGTAGTATTCTGGCGGAATCTCCAGGAAGCGGATCCCCATCGATAACGGGCGAACGGAACAGACCATCGCCGTTTCAATACGGATCGTTTCCTCCTCCACCGTGGGCTTCAAGACCAATTCGATAAAGGCCCCCTTCGGGAACCCCGTCGTCTGCAGGCTGCAGCCATCCATTGAGATGTCGGTGATCCGGTTAGTCACTGGCAGCTGCTCGTGGTCGAGGACTCGGGCCTCGATGGAGGCCGTCAGGCGCGCGTACTGATGCCGATCGATCGCCTGCGTATTGTGGCGCGCACCGGCATAGAACGCACGAAAACGATTCGTGCACAGCTGGCATCGAAACGGAAACACGTTGATGCGCCTCAACAGGCGCTCGACCCTGCCCTCCTGGTAGGTCACGCGGACGAACGGAGCCCCGCAATTTGGACAGTGTAGATCCCTCATGATACGGAACGGACCTTGCCCGGTGCCGGCCCCTGCTCCGCCACAATCGGTTCGATGCGCGCCGGCGAGTACGTGGCCGGCTTCACCCATTTCCCGTCTCCACGCTTATAGCCACCGACCTTACTCATGTTGGACCGATGAACTTCTCGAAAAACTGGACCCATGTCAATGCCATAGGACACCGCGGTACCGTAGACGACGTAGAGGAGATCGGCCATCTCCTTGGCAATGGACGAAAGATCTTCTGCCACGAGGGCCTCTTTCAACTCATCGAATTCTTCCTGAATGAGCTTTACCCGTAGTTCGCACGTCCGCACGTCGACGACCGTCGGGGCTGAATTGACAACGATATCGAAGGTCCTATGGAAAGCTTCTACCATCGCCTGCTCGTCGGCCATAAAAGGCTCCTTATTCGCTGTCAAACGGCAACGCTTTGCGAGAAACGAGTTCCACAGGATCCAACATCGGAATCTCTTTCTCCGACGAGACACCCAGCTCCTTGAACCGACGGGCCGCCGGCAAGATTCTCGTTTCGAGCGACCCGATCGCTTTGTTGTATGCCAGGACGCTCTTCCCGAGCGCCTGCCCGACGTCGTTCAAATGCTCTGTCAGCACGGCCATCCGTTCGTAGAGATCTTTTCCTAACCGGCCTGCTTCCTCGGCATGCTCGGTCAATCGCTCCTGCCGCCACCCGTAGGCGACCGCCCGTAAGAGCGCCATGAGCGTCGTGGGGGTGGCAAGAACGACACTTCGAAGGAATCCGTCCTCAATGAGTCGCGGATCATGCTCGAGCGCGGCCCCAAGAAACTGTTCACCAGGTAAGAACAGCACGACAAACTCCGGCGCTTGCGCAAATTGATTCCAATAGGCTTTCAGGCTCAACTCGTCCATGCGCGACCGCACTTGGGCGGCATGACGGCGCATCCCTTCGAGACGCTGCTCCTCGGTCGAGGCTTCATGCGCATCCAGATAGCCTGCCAGCACGGTCTTGGCATCCACGATGATCTGCCGCCCACCCGGCAACTGAACCACCATGTCGGGACGGAGCCGACCGCCGTCGACGGTGATGGACTCCTGCTCGAAAAAATCGCAATGCGCCACCATGCCGGCCAATTCGGCCACACGCTTGAGCGTGATTTCACCCCATTGGCCGCGGATGGCCGGCGCACGTAGCGCCTTCACCAGATTGCCGGTCTCCGATTGCAGCCGCTGCTGCGACTCAGTCAGAATCTTGAGATGCTGATCGAGGCCTCCATAGGCCGCTTGCCTCGATTGCTCCAGCTGCCGGAGTTGGTCGTCGTATCGATGCAGCGAGTCTTGGAGGGGCTTGACCAGACTATCGATCGCCTGTTGCCGCTGGACGAGATCGCCCTTGGCTTCGGACTGGAGCGTTTCGAATGAACTGCGTGCGAGGTTCAGAAAGGCTTCGTTGTTCTTTTTGAGAGCTTCGCCGGAGAGAGCTTGGAAGGTCTCGGCCAATTCCTGTCGGGCCTGGGCCAGCAGAGTCTTTTGTTCGTTGAGATGGAGCGCGGACTCAGCGGCCCTAGTCTCCGCCACCGCACGGGCTTGGGAGGCCTCCGAGAGTTCCTGCCTGATCCGATCGAGATCGAGGCAATTTTGTAGTACCTGGCGGCGCAATTCGTCTGTCAGCGATTCCGCCCGCTGCGCCCGTTCGCCGGTAGTCAGCAATTGTGCCTGCACGTTCGCACGTACGCGGGCCGCAATCCAGAACCCGACGATCAGCGCGCCGAAGAGACATCCGACGAGAACCCCCGCACCAAAGACCGTGCCATCAATCATGGGTGACCGTCCACCTCATGCCACCGACCCATATTCGACCAGGTTGCTGGGTGTTGAGTTGAGGAATGAATAATTTTGAAGAGTACGAAAACTGTAGTGAAAGGTCAAGGCCGGAAAAGCGACTAGAGTCGTTCGTCTTTTCAAGAATGCAGCAGGATTGGTGACATCACAGACTAGTCTCCAGCCTGCTTTTGGACGATGATCTCTCCTCGCTCTGCATCCAAGCTGATTCGATCGCCTTCCTTGAGCCTGGTGGTAATGCCAGGCACATTCGCAACTGCCGGCAATCCGTACTCACGAGCAATGATCGCCCCGTGTGACAGTGTCCCGCCCATCTCGGCGACCAGCCCCGCTGCCACGCCAAACAATGGTGCCAGGCCTGGGTCGATGACCGAGACCACAAGAATGTCGCCACGGCAGACTCGGCTCCAGTCCTCCATCGATCGGACGAGGCGGACCGGTCCTGCTACCTGCCCCGCACTGATGGGAATACCCAGGAAAATCCCATCCGAATCCGCAACAGGGAATGTGTCCGTGTCACGAGCCACATCTTTCCAATCCCGGATCGTGTCTGGAACGCTGACCGTGGCGTAACGGTTTCGCTCGGCCCGGCGAGTTCGAATCACCCCTCGCCAATCAGTCGATCCTCCGGCTAACAAGTCGGCACGTTCTTCGATCTTGAAGTAAAAAATATCCTCCCGCGACGAAATTCGCCCCAGATCGACCAGCCATTCGCCTAGGCGAAGCAGGAGACTACGTCCCGCTGCCAAGTAGTACATCAGATGATGTCGGTTCGCCTCCCGCAGGGCGAAGAACCGGCATAGCCGTCGATACCACCAAGAGAAGAGGGCCCACCGATGGAATCGCCATCCAAACCTGGCGCGAATCTCTGCAAGCGCCCGTTCCCGTATCACTGTTTGGCGTTGAAGAATGTCCGCCGGGGTGGAACTGGTTGGAGCCAGAATCTGTGTTCGCAATACCGCCAGCAACAGCTCCGGTCGATCCGCGAATCGAGGCGACATGACGTCCGATTCACCGACCCCGCGATGGCCATAGTCTTCGAGATACCGGTCGAAGGCGCGGAGAACGTCAGTCCCATCGAGCCGGCGACGAAATTCAACTGGATCCCACCCCTCTGCGGTGAACCATGAATTCGCTTGAAGGTCGCGTCGAGCCATGTCTGCTACTTCCGCCAAACGGACAATCTGTTGTGCGCTGATCGCCGCTGCCTGACCCTGCAGCGCCCCGTTCAGCAAGGCTCTCCAATCTTCGCCTAGCCAGCGAGGCAGCAACCCCCCTAACGCTTGCAAACACTGCGACACCCCTCCCGCGATGGCGCCGGCACGGGCGAGCGCAAACCACCCGAGCGGGTGAGCCTCCGGCACCCTTGCAAGGATTTCCCCTCCCATCTGCTCCGCCACCAAAGAGGGATCTCCCCGCAGTTGTGCGATGAGGGAATGAAACAGCGTCTTATTGATGTAGGGACGTCCCTGGAACGTGCGGACCGATGAGACCCCTTCGGGAATTTGGCACCCCAGCCGCCGATAGGGTGAAACAATGTGACGTTCCATGAACAGCTCAAGAAACGACAGCCCGAGCGGGCTCGGCAGCTCCGGGAGGGTCTCTTTGAAGTTGGCACGCGACCATTCACAGTCATCATTGGTCAGCTGCGTGGATCGAGTCAAACCAGAGATGGGGCGAGCTTGGAGTAGCCACAGGCCACGATCGTCATAGAGCCATTCGAGATCAATTGGATGACCGAATGTCTTTTCAATCTGCTTGGCCGTACGGGCCAGGTCAAACAGTCGGTCGTCCGACAATGTTGCACGCCCGACCACATCATCCGACAGCGGCACTTCGCAAAGACCCTGACCGGTCACCCGCAACGCCTGAGTCTGCCCGCTGATAGTCCGCTCACGAATCCTGATGGGCTGACTGTTCTCGT
>VBOM01000156.1 GCA_005877535.1 Nitrospirota bacterium
TGGCGGTTGAGAGAGATCTGAAGGCCATTCTTGGTAAATTGAAGTTCTCAGACGACGCCAAAGTGCTCGAACAGATTTCAGAAAATACCAAACAGGTTCACGCTCGCATGGCCGGCATCAAGCACAAGCTGGTGGTCATGAGCGGAAAAGGCGGCGTGGGCAAGAGCATGACCACGGTCAATTTGGCATTGGCCTTTGCGCGGCAGGGCGCCACGGTCGGACTCTTAGACGTGGATTTAAATGGACCCTGTGTGCCTCGCATGTTGGGCTTGCACGGCCAGTCGCTGACCATGGGGCTTGCGGGAGCGGTTCCCCCAGTCGGGCCGTTTGGGGTGAAAGTTGCGTCGATGGATTTCTTTCTGGAGGATGCGTCGCCGGTTCGCTGGAAGGGGCCGATGGATGTAAGCCCGGTGTGGTTGGGGCTGATGGAAATGAATGTCATTCGAGAATTTTTGGCCGATGTCGTCTGGGGCGAACTCGATTACCTGCTGGTCGATCTGCCTCCCGGGGCCGCGGCGGACAAGCCACCGATCATCGCCGGGTTTATTCCAGACCTGGCGGGAGCGATTGTCGTCACGACGCCATCAGAAGTGGCATCGGACGTGGTGCAGAAGTCTGTCACCTATGCCCGCGACACGGGGATCAAGGTCATGGGCATCGTCGAAAATATGAGCGAGTATCGCTGTCCTTCCTGTGGAGAAGTGGACGAGTTGTTCTACGGCAACACCGACGCGATGTGTGAAATGCTGGACCTGCCGTTGCTCGGAAGGATTCCCTTTGACCGAAAACTCGCGCGCAGATTCGACAAGGGGGAGCCACTGCTCGACGAAACGTATCCGACGATTCAACTGTACCAAGAAATTGCCGGGCGCATCAGAACACTGCTTGATTACAAGAAGGTGCTAGCCGATAAACTGTGATGTTACCCACCTAAGAGGAGACGCCATGAAATTCGTGTGCCTCAACTGCGAAACCTATATGAACTTTGAGAAGGTTGAGAAGCCTGGGGAGGGTACACTCGGCGTGTTCTTTGGCTGTCCGTCTTGCAATGCCAAGTTCTCAATGGTGACGAATCCAGGCGAAACCCAGATGGTCAGTTCTCTCGGGGTGAAGCTGGGTGGGCGTACCGTTGCAGCCGAACCTTTTGAAATGACGCGGGGTACGCTGAAAGACGAAGCAACTGCAGGTGCTGGTCAGATGACGGAATATTTGAATGAGAAAATTCAAGGTGGTCAGCCGGCGGCGGTTACGGCAGCAATAACTGCCACGCCTGGAGAGAAGTCCGGCGGCGGTTGCCCCTTCTCTGCGATGGTGGCTGAAATGGGACTTGCCTCGGGCAGTAAGACTGGCAATCCTGGAGCGCCGACTACAGGGTTTGCCTGGTCAGCCGATGCGAAGGAGAAACTCGACCGCCTTCCATCATTTGTGAAGCCGATGGTGCAGAGCAGTGTGGAGGCCTTTGCCCGCAAGCAGGGGTACCAGACGATCACGTTGCAAGTGATGGACGATTCCAAGAGCGACTCGAGCAATGGGATAACCTGGACCCCTGAGGCTGAGAAGCGGCTTGAGAATATTCCCGACTTCATCCGTCCCATGGCCCGCAAAGAGGTTGAGCGGGTGGCGAAAGACCGCGGGATGGTGACCATTACGGCTCAAGTGATGGATGACGTGAAAGATAAGTTTATGAAGTTCATGTAAGGATTTGACTCGTGCGAGTGTGCCAACAAAGGCCTATCTAGTTTTCTGGATGGGCCTTTCAATTACAGCGACCACTTCCATTGTGGGCGGAACTCAAGGAAGCGAGTGTGTGGGCGTCGATCGTCCTGGCTCTTCTCTGTACGATGCTGCTCGTCAGCGTAGTCCCTCTCCATGCGCAGCTTGACGAAATCGGGAATCCGTCCGATCACGGTCATCATGGGGCAAGCGTTGGTGGGTGGGAGGGCTCGGCTCGAGGCGTGGCCTATTCGGAGTTTAACCACCACCTCGCCGGGCTCTTTGTTCTGCTGATTGGCTGTGCCGAGTTGAGCCAGGCTTTGCATCTGACATCTCTTTTCTGGGCCAGGCTCCTGCTGCCAGCTGCCATGTTGTTGGGCAGTGTCATGCTCCTCGTTGGGAGCGACCACGAAGCCTGGCCGATCGGATCGCTCAGTTTTGCGCAAACCATCTCCGGTCATGACCCTGAAATTATCCAACACAAGATCTATGGGCTCTTGCTGTTCTTGGTGGGCACGGTCGAGGCTGTACGAAGGACTAGACGTATTTCGGATGGGCTATGGAGCGCTCTTTTACCGTTGTTTGCCATCGTCGGAGGTGTGTTGTTGTTCGGACATTCACATGGCGTCCACTCTTCGGCTGAAAAGATCGCTATGCACCATGCCATGATGGGTACGATGCTGGTCACGGCCGGCTCGTCCAAACTGCTGTCAGGCTGGTTCCGTTCCCCTTTGCATGTGCGGTCTCCCGCATTGGAATGGCTCTGGGCCGGCCTGATTGTGCTCATCGGGATCCGGTTGCTGACGTATTCCGAGTAATTGATCCTGTCGCGATACACCCTCAGGTATAATTGACACCTTTCCAAACCCTGTGCTACGAGTACGAGATCTCAGCGACTGGTGTGGAGTTTTTACGCTGTCGGTTTTCCTGAGTCCGGCGACATGGAGTGAGCATGGGTGGACATAGCCATTGGGCGACGGTTAAACGGCACAAAGGGGCCCAGGACATCAAGCGAGGGAAGATCTTTACCAGAATTATCCGCGAGGTGGCGATTGCGGCTCGCTCAGGCGCCGACCCGGATGGTAATCCGCGGCTCCGGCTGGCCATCTTAAAGGCAAAAGAGGCCAATATGCCTGGCGATACGCTGAAAAAAGCCATTCAGCGGGGCACGGGAGAATTGCCCGGCTTGGTCTACGAGGAATTCAATTTGGAAGCGTATGGGCCTGGCGGGACCGGTGTATTGATGGAAATCACGAGCGACAACCGCAATCGCACCGTTGCAGAGCTACGAAATCTTCTCACGAAGAATCATGGCAACATGGCGGAAGCCGGCGCCGTCTCCTGGCAATTTCACAAGAAGGGACTGCTCACGATTGAGAAGGGCAAAGTCGACGAAGATACGCTGCTGTCCCTCGTACTTGACGCGGGAGCGGAGGACGTGAAGGTGGGCGAGAAAAGTTTCGAGGTCATCACGGATCCGCACTACTTTGAAGCAGTGAAGAAGATCCTCGCCGATGCGAAGATCGACACCATGCTTGCGGAAGTCACCTCTGTTCCGCAGAACACGATCAGACTAGAGGAAAAGGCAGCCGAACAAATGCTCAAGTTGATGGAAGTCTTGGACGAGCATGACGATGTGCAGAAGGTTCATGCGAACTTTGATATTTCCGACGAGGTGATGGAGAAAGTGGCTGCCGCTGGATGAACAACAACGCGGAATGCTGAACGATGAACGGAGAACTCAAGATCTTCCTCCTTCGCTCAGCGTTCTGCACTAGTCATTCCTCGTTGCTCCATAGAGTATGATCGCCTCACTGACAGGCCGATTGGCCTTCAAGGCACCGACCTATCTGGTCCTTGACGTGCACGGGGTCGGATACGAAGTTTTTATTCCTCTGAGCACTTTCTATGGGTTGCCCAGTCTCAGCGAAAGTATTTCGCTGAGTGTTCACACCCATGTCCGCGAAGACGCGATTCAGCTCTTTGGTTTTCTGACGTCGCAGGAAAAAGACGCATTCGTGCTGCTGATCAGTGTATCCGGCGTCGGGCCCAAACTGGCTCTCAGTGTCTTGTCGGCTCTTCCGGTGTCCTGTCTGGTGTCGGCTATTCACTCGGAAGATGTTGAGAAGCTAACGACGGTTCCAGGGATCGGACACAAGTCGGCGAGCCGTCTTGTGTTGGAGCTCAAGGATAAAGTTGGAAAACTCCATTCTGGCCTCGTGTCTGCTAGTGAGTCACCCAGGCAGGGGCAAGATGCGACCTTCGACGACGCCCTGTCGGCGCTCGTGAATTTGGGCTATCGTCCACAAGATGCCAAAGAAGCGCTGAAACAGGTGAAGAAATCCAACGCTGAGTCCATAGTGCTCAAAGATATGATTCGTGAATCCCTCAAGGAACTTGCAAGGGGGTAAGGGTGATGACGAGATTGATTCAACGAATAGTACGGACTCAAATGTCCGTCGGACTCGTGGTGCTCCTATTGGGGCTGGGGGCCATGTCGGTGCAAGCCGAAGAGTCGAGCGAGCCCAAAAGCATTCGCAAGACCTGCGGTACATGTCCTGAAGGCTATGCGACCACAGGTGTGACTGAGTCCAAAGAGATTTGCAAGGACGGCGATCCCACACTCGTTCAATGTGTCCCACTGGGCGCTAATCTGCTGTCCGTCTGCGGATCCTGTCCCGAGGGGTATCGTGAAATTGGCAACTCGTCTGTGCCGGCTCGGTGCGGAAGTAAGGATGGGGGCCGGCTCACGCAATGTCAGCTAGAGAAGATGGAGTTGAACCTTCCGGATCCGACACAAGGCGGTAAGACCTGCCCGCCAGACTGCGGGAGTACAGCAACGCCTGGGCAGGGTGCGTTGCCGCCTCCACCCAAGTACCTCCCAACGCCGGAAAAGAAATAAGACTATAGGGGGAGAGGTTCCCTCACGATGGCCGAGCGAGTCGTAAGCACACAGATCACGGACGAAGAGCGAAGTATCGAGGCGGTGCTGCGTCCGCAGACATTGGAGGAGTACGTTGGCCAAGAGCGGATGAAAGAATCCCTGCGGATCTGTATCGAGGCGGCGAAGCAGCGGAACGAAGCGCTCGACCACACGATCTTTTATGGTCCCCCTGGGTTGGGGAAGACCACCATTGCCCACATCATTGCTCGTGAGATGGGGGCTGCGCTTCGCTCGACTTCCGGTCTCGTTTTGGCCCATGCGGGCGATTTGGCCGCTATTCTGACGAACCTCCAAGAGCACGATGTCCTATTCATCGACGAGATCCACCGACTCCCTGCCTCTGTCGAAGAGGCGCTTTATCCAGCGATGGAGGACTATCAGCTCGATCTCGTGATTGGCCAAGGGCCTGCAGCCAGAACGGTGAAATTGGATCTCCCACGGTTTACGCTAGTCGGGGCCACGACTCGGGCCGGTGCCCTGACCTCCCCACTCCGGGACCGATTTGGTCTGGTCCACCGCTTGGAGTTCTATTCTCCAGCGGAGCTGCAGACCATCGTGACACGCTCGGCGGGGGTGCTCGGGATCCCGATCGATTCCGAGGGAGCACAAGAAATTTCGGGTCGTGCTCGAGGAACCCCTCGCATCGTCAACCGGCTTATCAAACGGGTGCGCGACTATGCCCAGGTCAAGGCGCAGGGACAAATTACCCAGACTGTAGCCCAGGATGCGCTCGCATGGCTGGGCGTCGATACGGC
>VBOM01000490.1 GCA_005877535.1 Nitrospirota bacterium
TCGGTCGTCCCGTAGATCACAACACGCTGGCCATGAGAGGCATCGAACGTCGCCATCATCTCTTTTAACCGAGTACGCATGTCACGGTAGTACGAGAGGGAATACTGCATGTAGAGATAGGTTAAGCGTGACTTTTCCGTGAAGCCCTGTGGCGTCAGGAGATACCTGATTCGACTGCGCGGGATGGTCGTGATTTTGATGTAGCCCTTGCGGGCGAGGCGTTTGAGATAGAGATTGGTCAGTCCGAGTGCGACACCAAGCTTGACGGCAAGGGTGCGCTGCGTGGCCCCGCCATTTCGATCGAGCTCACTCAGGAGCAGAAGGTCTCGTTGACCTTGTAAATCCATGAATTATACGGATAAATTGGTCGCTGTTCACAATATGAACAAAACTGGTGGACCTGTCAAGCAGTTTTCTCCCTATCAAGCGGGATGTCTGCCCTATCTAGCACAATGTTGAAAAAGCCTGCCAGAGCCACAGACCCTCGCTCGTGAAGCGCGAGAACCGGCTGGTTGCTCTGGGTTGTTTGGTCTGTCTCGTTTATTTGGTTGAACCAGACTAACCAGATGAACAAAATAAACCAGATAAACAAGATCAACCCGTCCCGCCAGTCTCGCCTGTCTTGTACGGCTTTCCACCGGGCTGTTCTGGCGCCAAGCAATGGCTCTATGCCATTGCTTGTTTTCGGGTGTACAGGAAGATTTCCACAGCCTACTAGCAAGAAGGACGTCTGACTGGGACTTGCCTGAAGAACGTTTTCTACAGTGCGCGTGGAGGAATGGACATACCATCATGCTGCTTAACGGCATAGACCGTGATTTCAGTGCCGTAGCCAAGATGACCAGCAATCAGCGATACCGGCCGGGCAATTACACGGTCGATCAATTTGCGGAAAGGGACATCCTTCCGAAACCGATGCTTCCAGAATCGATCCAAACTCGCCATTAAGAAGATGGCGCTGACACCGGTTCGAACGTGATAGAGCTGAAATCCTGCCTGCGTGAAGAACCCAGACAGGCTGCGCTTGTCAAAATGATAGAAATGCCTAGGGGGATCCAGCGGGAACCACCAGCGACCAAACAGCTTGTATTCCAGGCTGTTCACATTGGGGACACTCACCACAAGGAGTCCATCGTCTTTTAACAACGAGTGGACTCTGCGCAACGCATCAGCCGGGCTCGGGAGATGCTCAAGTGAATGGCTCATGAAGACCAGGTCGAACGACTTGGGCGGAAATGGTGCCGACTCCAATGTTCCTGTGTGAATATCGGCTTGAAGCAAATCACGAGCATGCGCCGCAGCCACATCGCTGATCTCAATCCCGAAAACTTGCCACCCTTGCTCTTGTAATGACCTTAAGTTTCCACCAGCTCCACAGCCTACGTCCAGAACTTTTCCCTCACCTCGCCATGGCATCGGATGGCGGCCTTTAAATTCGCGCAGCGCCTTATCGGGCCACAAGAGAATTCGCCGCACGGTCCGAAACCATCCGGCCGGACCAACCGCAGGGTACCCGTAGTAGTCTTCCAACACCCACCGCTTCATCTTCGCAGAAAACTTCTTCGCCTGTTGCTGGTGCCGAGGACGCACTTTCGTTTGAACCGGCGGGTAATACACCGTTGGGTAGTAGGAACCAAGGAGGTCTTGTGAAGGACGGGGATTGAGATAGATTAAGCCACAGCGGCAGCATTTGACGATTGTGAACTCGTCATTCGTCACTTCCAGCAGCAAATCCCGTTGCCCAATTACAAGTTCAGACTGATCCGATCGGCAGAGGTCACACGCCTCTCGTACAGGTCGGGTGAAAGCAACTGCGGCAATCGAGTTCCTTATAGAGTACCTCCACAGGACCACCACGAGGACCCCATTCGCGAGGGCTCGACGGACCGAACAAGGCCACCACAGGAGTGCCCACTGCGGAGGCAATGTGCATCGCGCCGCTATCACTGCCCACGAAAAGCGCTGATGTTTTGGCAATAGCCGCGAACTGCTTAATGGTTGTCCTGCCTGCCATGATGACGAGACTGCTCTTCGCCCTCTGTCGAATCTGTTGCGCGAGATCGATGTCTTGATCGCTGCCTCCGATCAACACCTGGCAACCATGTTGAGACCTGAAACGATCGGCCAGCTCCGCATACCGCTCCGGAGGCCAGGCCTTAAACCAGTACCGGGCGCCGGGCTGCAGAATCACCATTGGCTGCGATCGCTGAACGCCGAGTTGGTCTAGCAGTTGATCCGCACTATGCTCCTCTTCTGGTGTCAGCCAAAGTTGAGGATCCTTTGAGACGGCTTGGATGCTCATGGGTTTGAGGACTTCCAGATCCCTGTCAATCCGGTGCCGCACACCCGGCATAGACTGGATCACCTGTGTGTAGTATCGCCCTCGCCAACGATGCTCGTCGTTGAATCCAATCCGAACCGGCGCCCCGCTGGTCCAACTCAGAAACGCAGACCGATCTCCATCCGTCAAATCGATCACCGTGTCGAATCGCCGATGGCGCAGTCCGGCGATAAGACGCGACTGGGCCGCCAGAGATCCTTTGTCGAGGGCTATGAGCTCGTCTATGTCCGGGTTTCCTGACAACACGTCTTCGGTCCCGCGATTCACCATCATCGTAACCCGGACATCCGGTCGTGCAGCTTTGATGGCACGGACGGTTGGCGTCGCCAACAAGACGTCACCGATGTAGCGAAGTTTGATGATCAGAATGTTTTGCATGGCTGCCTTGTCATAAAGTCGTCAAGCCATAAAGTCGAAAGTCCTCGTCACGAC
>VBOM01000157.1 GCA_005877535.1 Nitrospirota bacterium
CATGAATCCAGAGCTGGCCTGGACTCCGGCGCCAGGTTGTCCGGAGGGTCTGTCTCTCTATTGGCTGCTTGAAGGCGATGCGAGGAGACTGGCTATCCAGGTGAGTTGTCACCAGGATATTGCCGGCGACAGTGCATTCTCGTTTGGCATGCTGGCCGAGTTCGAGGGGCGGTTGCGGGAAGGGGGAGCCTGGTGGTACCCGCGTCTATTTTGGGAGTCGGGGTTGCTGGGGCAGGTGCTGTACTTGGAAGCGGAAGCTGCGGGGGTACGGGCTACCGGGATCGGATGTTTCTTCGACGATCCAGTCCATGAGATCGTAGCGATGAAGGGGCTGAGCCTCCAATCGCTTTATCACTTCACGATCGGTGGACCGGTGGAGGATCGGAGATTGATGACGCTGCCGGCATACCGTCACTTTAATACTTTATAATTGTAAATATATCATAAACTTATAATACTATTCCTCATGTTTAAAATAAAGAAACAATCCGACAAGCCAAAGCCAGCGATCCTCTATAACGTCATCGAGGACTACTCTGAATTCAACGCACCAGGGAATGTGACGGCCTGTGCCATGACGCATCAGGAAGACCTTCCTGCGCATGCGAAAGTCTTGTCGGAAAGCTATGAGGTTCCGCTGGATACAATGACCACCTTACTGACGGAGGGTGGGTTCTACGTCTATCCTGAGATCGGGGGATTGCTCACGCGAGGATTGTTTGCCTGCGTCATCGGTCCCATCGGTGTGGTGCCCAAACAGACTTTCGTTCTGGATCTCATGCAGTTTGCCGAGGCGGAGCACATGGCCCGCGCTCGGTCACTGGCGTTTCTCGACGCCGCGTTTCACGTGTTCACCCGTACGTTGCCTGATGAACTCAAGAGGAAGCTTCAGCAGAAGAATCTTGGAATCGACTACCGGACGTTGGATCGCGCAGTCGCGAAAGGCGGAGACATCAAGTACATCGACTTTCGCAAGGATTGGTCCCCGCATTTTAAGCGACTCTGCATCATGCCGGATGGGCGATTGGTTGAGACGGGAGGAGTGAAAGAATTCGCGCAGCTCCATGGCATTACGCAGGCGCAGGCCAAGACGTTGGTCGAGCAGGGGGGCACGCTGGAAGTGAACGGCGAGATTCTGGCATGTCAGATTGTGAATGGTCGGCCGGCGGTGGCGCGGTTTACTGCGAAGAACTATGCGAAGGCCAAGGAGTTGGTCGCGACGAAAGGGCTCCATATCATGGATGCCTTGAGTGAGGTGGCGTACAACGATCCGGTGATGATGCGTTCGTTGGTCAGGAAAGAACTCAGTGGAGGGCGATGAATCAACGAACTCCATCCAGTCGCGTTGATGGGGGTAGCCGGAGGCCGTGATGGCTCGATCGCGTGGTTTTCTTATTATCATGCTTCTTGTCGCGGGCTGTGCGGCATCCAAACCGATTCTCTATCCCAATCCCCATTTACAGCAGGTCGGTGAGGAAGTGGCGGATCGGGATATCGACGAGTGCCGGGAGATGGCCAAAGAAGCCGGTGCGAAGCCGAGTCAGGGGAAATCGGGGCAAGTCGCCGGCAGTACTGCGATCGGAGGTGGAATCGGATCTGCCGCTGGGGCAGTGGGCGGTGCCATAGTCGGTCGTCCGGGACGCGGCGCAATGGTCGGTGCAGCCAGTGGTGCGACAGTAGGGTTCCTGCGCGGGCTCTTCCGTCGCTCGCCTCCGAGCAATGCCTATAAACAGTTTGTTCAACGCTGTCTTAAGGAGCGTGGCTACGATCCTGTGGGTTGGGAGTGAGAGTCGGATTCTGCGGGGCTGGCAAGGCACTCTTCCTGGAGAGGGAAAAGTCGACCCCCATGAGCATACCGGTCACATTGGTGATGATGTTGAAGATTAAGGGAAAGCGGTTGTGGCAATAGACTTGAGAGAACTCAATGGCGAGGGACAGCGGTACAACAATATTCGTGAGACGATGGGGAGAAGCAATCGCCGTGAACGGCTGGAAGAGGTAATTAGACGGCTCAGAAAATAGCCAAGAGGAAAAAAGAGCCCGGCATTCCCGGCAATGTCAGAGAAGATGTCGAGAAGGTATGTTGGTGAACGGAGATCTTCAGCGGTCGGAACCCATTTGATGTATTCACAGTGAGAATGACCCACAAAGTTGCCCAGGGGCAATAGCCCCACCAAAAGAATAAGCACGATCCAGAGGATAAGGCAGCTCAGGTCTGGCGTTCTTGTGAGCGTGCTCATTTCGAAGAGGTGCATTTCTTCCTGCCAGAATCATGACGACACGACGGTCCATTGCCAGGCATTTGCTCTATTGACGGCAAGACTGAGGGAATCGACTGTAAACTGACAATGATGACAAGGCCGAAGAAATTCGGTTGGGTCGTTATCGCTACTTGGCGAGTTCTTCGTCGATGGCTTCGACGAGTTTGGCAAGGTCAAAAGGTTTTTCGAAGACGCGACGGGCACCAAAGAGTTTTGCGACGTCGAGGAAGTTGCGGTCGCCTTGCGCACCTGACATGGCGATGACCTTCGCGTCGATATACTCCCGCGTCAGTTGTAATGTGGCTTCGAGGCCGTCGGTTCCCGGCATCAGAATGTCCATAAGGACGAGGTCGACTTTGTTCTGCTGGTAGAGAGTCAAGCCCTCCTGACCATCGCGGGCTAGGAGCACATGGTGGTGGGCCCTTTCAAGAACTTCCTTCAGGAGGTTCCGGATCGATTCTTCGTCGTCGATAATAAGGATTGTGGCCATAGCGATAGCGTAACGCCTATTCGATTTTTGGATCTTACCTGTGTTGGGTTCTCCTGTCTAGGGAGAAGTTGATAGGAGGCAAGGGTGATCAGGATGATGGTGAGGAAGGACCGGGCTGTTGCGCGTTGGGAGGAACGGTTGTAGGGACTGACGGCTCGATGGGGACGAACATGGTGCGGAGTAATTTCTGCCCGTCAGCCGAGCAGACGAAGGAGAGAAATGATTTGGTGAGCGGATCCGGCTCTGTCGCAGTGAGCATGAGGACCGGTCGGCGCAGCCTGTACCGCCCATTTTTCACGGTGGCTTCTCCTGGATCGACCTGATCGACCTTCAGGATATGAATGGAAATGCCGTCCTCTTGCGCTTTCAACGCCGCCGCCAATGAAATGTAGCTGACCGTGGCATCGCGCCCGGACACCAGACTCAATACTTTTTGATCAGAGCGAACCGGGGCCGCAGATGTCCCCATCCCTTCCGTGAGACCCAGAGAATTCTGGAAGCCGGCTGTAAGATTGTTTGCTGAGGTGCGAGGAATCACTTCGACTTTGGCTGGAGCGCCATCCAGTTTAGCCCAGGTGGTGATCTGTGCGGAAAATAATCCTTTGACTTGGGCACTGGATACTTCTTTGACGGGGTTCGCAAAATTGACAATGACCGCGATGCCATCCCATGCGATCTGCGTGGCCTTGAGGGCAGGATCTGGTTGGTCGGTCACAGCGATTTGAGCTTCTCCAGTTTTCACCAGATGAATGGCTCGCACCGTGGTGTCCCATTGAAGGTCGATCGCCGTGCCGGGATGCAGATGTTCGTATGCCTTCGCCAGATCGAGGACGACAGGTGATTCTGGGCCATAGCCTGCGATGAGGATGCGACCGGTGACGGCAGCGTCGGCATTGCAGAGGAGGGAGAGACCACTGCTGAGCAGTAACGTTCCCACAGCAATGGTATAAACACGAGACGAAAGAGTGACTGTTCTCTGTGCCACGATCGATGCTCCTCTTTGTCTTCATCATACCAGAGACCGATCGGTCCACGTCGCGCCTCGCGCGGCAAGGATAGAATCACAGGGGACGAAGTGGTTTCGATGGATCACGAGGACATGACAAGCTATAAAAATGGGTTGACTGACCCGGGCGCTTTTGATACAAGGGCCTGAACCCTCCTGACAGACTGCAGTGCACCTTCTCCCGGAGTGTTTCTTGTTACATCCAGATTCCTGGCCCTGGACTCGTCGATCTTTCTTAAAAACGTCTGTTGTCGGGCTTCTGTTGCTCGGCAGCAGGCTGCTCAATCCATCGGTCGCGCGTGCAAACGAACTTCCTGACGGCGAACTCACCTTCTTCAACGTGCACACGCGCGAACGGTTGCGGGTCCGCTATCGTGATGACGCAGGGAACTATGACCTTGCGGCGCTGGATGAAGTGAATCATATTCTGCGCTGTCATCACACAGGAGAAGTCGCAGCCATCGATGTGCAATTGCTGGAGCACGTAAATCTTGTGCACAAAGCGGTCAATGGCGCAGGCGAGATTCACGTAATTTCTGGCTATCGGTCGCCCGAATACAATGCGCTGCTCGTGAAGCGGAGCCGGCGAGTCGCGCAGCACAGCCTGCATATCCAGGGGCAGGCGCTCGACTTCTATGTTCCCGGTGTCAAGCTTCGTGAGATTCGCCATGCAGCGTTGAGGCTGCAGTACGGTGGGGTAGGGTATTATTCTCGCGCGAAGTTCATCCATCTCGATTGCGGTCCTTTCCGTACCTGGTAGCTCCCTCCCCGCAGGATCTTGGCCGCGAGACAAGCGAGACGCGCGGGAAAGGCGCGACTGGTGGGCGAGTGCGACGGGCGAGACGAGGTGGAAATCCACTCTGGCCATGTCGCGCCTTTCTCGCATGTCTCGCGCTTCACGCGCCACGTAATCAGATCCGCTTCAAGAACAATACTGACAGGGGTGGGAGTGTGACTGCGAGCGAATGCGGCATGCCATGAGAGGGTAGGCCGCTCGTCTGGAGCCCTCCCGCATTTCCCATGTTGCTCCCCCCGTAGGTCGAGGCATCGCTGTTCAACAGTTCGCGATAGTAGCCTGCGCTAGGCACGCCGACTCGATAGTCGTTGCGGGGAACAGGGGTGAAGTTACACAAGCACAATATTTGATTGTCCTGGTCCTTGGCTTTTCGGAGGAAGGCGATCACGGAATGGGCCGCATCGGAAAAGTCGATCCACTGGAAGCCGGTCCAGTTGTGATCGAGTTCGTGCAACGCCGGCTCCTGGCGGTAGAGCCAGTTAAGGTCTCGTACGAGCCGCTGGAGCCCCACGTGTGGCTCGAAATTGCAGAGATGCCATTCCAGGCTAGTTTCATGGTTCCACTCACACCACTGTCCGAACTCTCCGCCCATGAACAGCATTTTCTTGCCGGGATGCCCGTACATGAAGCCATAGAGGGAACGAAGGTTGGCAAAGCGTTGCCACTCGTCGCCGGGCATTTTGTCGAGCAACGCCCGCTTTCCGTGCACCACTTCATCGTGCGAGAGCACCAGGACGAAGTTTTCATTGAAGGCATAGAGGAGCCCAAATGTAATCTGATTCTGGTGAAAGAAGCGGTGGATTGGTTCGTGGCCGAAGTATTCCAGCATGTCGTGCATCCAGCCCATGTTCCACTTGAACGTGAAGCCCAGTCCTCCAACGTAGATGGGCCGTGAGACTCCCGGCCAGGCCGTGGATTCCTCGGCTATGGTCATAGCGCCAGGGAAGTCACGGTGGATCAGGACATTCAAGTCTTTCAGCAGCGTGACGGCTCCGATGTTTTCGTGCCCGCCGAACTGATTGGGAATCCATTCTCCCTCCTTCCGGCCGTAATCGAGATAGAGCATCGAGGCGACGGCATCCACGCGCAAGCCATCGATATGGTAGCGGTCCAGCCAAAAGAATGCGCTGTTCAGAAGGAAGTTCCGAACCTCGACGCGATCGTAATTGAAGATGCGGCTATGCCACTCCGGATGGTAGCCGAGCCTTGGGTCGGCATGGTCGTAGAGATGCGTGCCATCAAACTGGGAGAGCCCATGCGGATCGTCTGGAAAGTGCGCGGGCGTCCAGTCCATCAGCACACCGATTCCAGCCTGATGTGCCGTATCGACGAAGGCCATGAAGTCTTCGAGAGACCCGTACCGGCTGGTGACGGCGAAATAGCCGGTAGTTTGATAGCCCCAAGATCCGTCGAACGGGTGCTCCGTAATCGGCATCAGTTGGACATGGGTATAGCCAAGATTCTTCACGTATGGGATGAGTTTTCCGGCAAGCTCTGAATAGGTCAGCCATCGACTCCCTTCCTCAGGGACACGCATCCAGGAGCCAAGGTGGACTTCGTAAATTGCGAGGGGTTTGGCGAGCGGGTTTTGCTGTGCCCGGGCCGTCATCCAGGACTGATCCTTCCAGCGGTAGGGAGTGAGTGCCCGGACGATCGAGGCTGTCTTAGGGCGCAGCTCCGATGCGATCGCATAGGGATCGGCTTTCAGGAGCGGTGCGTCAAGATGGCGTGAGCGAATTTCATATTTGTAGAGCGTGCCGTCTGTAAGTTCAGGAATAAAGAGTTCCCAGAGGCCGGTTGCTCCACGG
>VBOM01000168.1 GCA_005877535.1 Nitrospirota bacterium
CGCGAATCGCCTGCGACGCCTGTCGACAGAGATCGTCGACTGCTGCCCCGAGCCCTTCAGGCCCCTCGGCCACTTTGAAGAGCATCTTGAGCGTCTGGCTCTTAAAATGCGGATCGGCGATCTCGCGAATCTTCTGGAGCTCGGCATTTGTTAGAATCGGCTGTTTGACCCGGATGCGGCGGCAGGCCTCCGGATGCTCATGCATCAGATTCGGCTTGGGCCCAATGCTGGTCGTCAGCGACATCACCAGTTCTTCACGAATCGGATCGATCGGCGGATTGGTCACCTGGGCGAACAGCTGCTTGAAATACTTGAAGAGCAGTTGCGGCCTATCGGATAACACCGCCAACGGCGTATCCGTACCCATCGAAGAGACCGCTTCCTGGCCTTCCACGACCATCGGCGTGATGACCATCTTCAACTCTTCGACGGTGTAGCCAAAGGCCTGCTGGCGCTGGCGGATCGTCGGGTGGTCCGGCTGTGGCACATTGCTGGGATCGGGCAACTCGTCGAGCGAAATCCGATACTCGGTGACCCAGGACCGGTAGGGCTTGCGGCTCACAATCTCGGCCTTCACTTCCTCGTCATCGATGATCCGCCCTTGTACGGTATCGACCATGAACATCCGGCCCGGCATGAGGCGCCCCTTCTTCCTGATCTTCCGGACATCCATCGGCAGCACACCCGCTTCCGAGGCCAAGATCACCAGTCCGTCCGTCGTCACTTGATAGCGACAGGGACGTAACCCGTTGCGATCGAGCGTTGCGCCGATGAACTTGCCGTCGGTGAAACAGACCGCGGCCGGACCGTCCCAGGGTTCCTGCATCGCCGCGTGGTACTCATAGAACCCACGCCGATCGAGATCCATTTGCGGATTGGCAACCCAGGGTTCGGGAATCAGCATCATCATCACGTGCGGGAGGGAGCGGCCTCCCATGGTCAGAAATTCCACGGCATTGTCCAGACAGGCGGAGTCGCTCTGCTGCTCGGAGACGATCGGATAGAGCTTGGCCAGATCCTGGCCGAACAGTTCAGAGTTGAGCCGGCCTTGTCGGGCGCGCATCCAATTCATGTTGCCCTTGAGCGTATTGATCTCGCCGTTATGGCAAATGTAGCGGTAGGGATGGGCCAGGGGCCAGGTGGGGAACGTGTTCGTACTGAAGCGAGAGTGCACGAGGGCGAGCGCGCTCATCAGGCGCTCATCCTTCAAGTCCTGGTAGTACGCAGACATCTGATGCGGAAGCAACAACCCCTTGTAGACGATGGTGTTCGCCGACAAGCTCGAGATGTAGAAGTAGTCCCGCCCCTGGATCGCCGATTCGCGGATGGCCTTCTCCACCCGCTTGCGGATGACATAGAGCTTGCGTTCAAATTGCCCTTCATTGAGCACATCACGGGCGATGAACACCTGCCGTATAAAAGGCTCGGTGCTGCGCGCTACGACACCAATCGCATCGCTCTTGACCGGCACGTCACGCCAACCGATGAGCCGAGCGCCCTCCTCGCCGATAATTCTGGAAAAGAGTGCCTCACACTGTTGTCGGGCATCGGCCGGAGGGGGGAGAAATATCATCCCGACGCCATACTCCCCGGCATTGGGCAGGAAAACTCCCGCATCGCCGGTCGCACGCTTGAGAAACTCGTGCGGCACTTGAAGCAGAATCCCAGCGCCGTCTCCCGTGCAAGGGTCACAGCCCTGTGCCCCTCGATGACTCAGGCTCTCAAGGATCTGAAGCCCCTGCTGAACAATGGTATGGGATTTCTGTCCCTTGATGTTGACGACAAAACCGATCCCACAGGAGTCTTTCTCCTGTTCAGGGTCGTAGAGACCTTGCTTCGGTGGAAGCCCAGGGATGCTCATCATTCGTATCTCATTAAAAATGTAGGCGAGAATGCTACTGGACGGAGGCTACACCAGGGAGGCTATCGGGATGGATAACCCCGTCACTCACAAGGTAAATTCCGTTCGTCTCCGCTCCGTTCACCTTAATAGAAGCACGATTCTTCTGTCAAGATTATCTCTCTCACAGATGGTCGATGCCGGCCTGCCCCACACAGAGGTGATTGGCTTGACTTTGTTTCCTCCTCTGCCCTACCATCCGGCGCATGTCTCTAGGTCCAATCACCCCCGCTATCAACAACATGGCGGACGTTTGGGAGGCGTACCGTGATGAATTGGAGGGGATGGAGCGCCAGGCTCGGACAAACCTCGATTCCACAGTGGCCCTCGTCAATACCGTCGCTGCCCATATCCTGAACAGCGGCGGAAAACGAATTCGACCTTTTTTGCTACTGCTCTCCGCCCGTCTCTGCGGCTATACCGGTCGCGATCATCACCAACTCGCCAGTCTGGTGGAGTTCATTCATACTGCCTCCCTGCTCCATGACGATGTGATCGACGATGCCGATATCCGCCGAGGCCACAGAACCGCCCGAAAAGTCTGGGGCAACCAAATCAGCATCCTCGTCGGCGACTATCTCTACTCCAAAGCCTTCTGTCATGTCGTCGACTTCCGGAACCATGGGATCAACGAAGTGCTTGGCGAGGCCTGCAAGAAGATGGCGGAGGGCGAAGTGCTTCAGCTCTATTACAACGGCAACCCATCCATGTCGGAGACGGAGTATCTGAAGATTGTAGAATATAAAACGGCCGGCCTGATTGCCGCCGCTTGTCGTATGGGCGCCATTCTCGCTGACGCCTCAGAGGCCCAGCAGGACGCGCTCTTCCGGTTCGGCCAACATCTTGGGATCGCCTTCCAAGTGGCCGACGATACGCTCGACTATACGGCCAATGGCGAACGTTTGGGCAAGACCCTGGGGCAGGACCTCCGCCAAGGCAAAGCCACGCTGCCGCTGTTACATCTGCTGCATCATTGTTCGGAACAGGACCGGCAGATGATCATCGACCGCATGGAAACCAGGACCCTGACAGAGGAAGACCTAGAGCGGTTCATTCGCTTGATGGAAGAATTGGGCTCGATTGCCTATGCCATGGATCGCGCACGATCCTACGTCGCCGCGGCCCAACAAGATCTCGACCAGTTCGAAGATAGTACGGCCAAACGAGCCCTCTCGGTGACCGCTGATTATATGGTTACCCGCGATCGATAGCCTATCTCCCCACGTGTTCCACGGAACAGCCATGGAAACGATATAGCGCAGGAAAAAAGAAGCCACCCTTAACCTGCATTACTCATGACGGTTCGTCGCGAAATTGCTGAGTCGCGTTGCGAGACCGACGCGCGGAACCCTGAGGCCCCGAGACGTACTCGTACAGTACGGTGAGGGTCCGAGGGGCGAGCCCGCGGGCTGCGGAAAACTATTGCGGCGCTCCTGGAATTCTATGGCTCGCATGTCTGGGACGAGCCAGGTCCATGTGGTTAGTCTCATGCAACCAAACAAACCAGACAGACCGAACAGACCAAATGAACCAGACTGGCTGGTGTTTTCAGCGTCCTGCCACCGGCCTGCACCACTTATGTTATGAGGCAAAGGACTCGTCATGGCCAAGATCATTCCGTTTCATGGCATGCGGTACGATACGACGATTGTCGGAGATGTCAAACAAGTTGTGGCGCCGCCCTACGACATCATCGATGCAGCCGGACAGAAAGCCTTGCACGATCGCCATCCACAGAATATCATTCGACTCGAATTGGGGTTCGATCAAGCCGGCGACGGTCCGACTCACAATCGATACACCCGCGCAGCATCAACCCTTCGCGACTGGCTTAAGACCGGGGCACTGAAACGCGACGCGCAGCCGACCCTCTACTACCATACGATCGAATACACACCGCCTTATGCTCCGTCTGATTCGCCGACGAAAATTCTCAAGGGCTTTCTCGCCACAGTAAAACTGGAAACACTCGATTCTGGACTTATCTACCCGCACGAGAATACACGCGCGGCCGCCAAAACAGATCGGCTGAATCTGCTCGAAGCCTGCAAGACGAACTTCAGCCCCATTTGGTCGCTCTACTCCGATCCTCAAGGAGCGGTGATGGGCCTGCTGGAACGGGCGATCAAGGGGGAGCCTGCCCCGATCGACTTTCGCGACGATGCGGGGTTCCGTCAGCAACTCTGGGCTGTGACGGATCCAGCCGTGCTGAAGCACACGATCGACGCCTTGCACAGCAAGCCGTTGTTTATCGCAGATGGCCACCATCGCTACGAGACCGCGTTGAACTATCAGAAACTCCGCCGACAGCAGGCCGCTCCGGCCGGCTTGCACTCATATGATGGTGTGCTGATGCTGTTGACTGCCCTCGAAGACCCAGGCTTAACCGTACTCCCGACGCATCGGGTCACGACCACAGCCCTGCCTTCTTATGACCGTGTGCAATCATTGTTGGGCGCCACGTTCGACCTGAAGGAATTTCCGTTCACCGGAGCCACGCAGGCGGCTACGCGCGTAAAATTCATCGAGGCGATGCGGACCAACGGTCGCATGGTTCCGGTGTTCGGTCTCGCGTTGAAGGGAGACAGCCGCTACGTCACACTGAGCTTGAAGCCAGCCCATCGTCCGCCCGCACAATCCTCTCCTCGCGCCAAGCTCGATGTATCGCTGCTCCAACAACTCGTTGTCACGCCACTGTGTCCTACGCAACAGGAACAAGAGGCCATCCTCTATACAAAGGATGATCATGAAGCTTTGGATTGGGTGGCGAAGGGAACGGGAACCGGAGCCTTGCTGCTCAACGCGACCAGGATCAGCGAAGTGCAAGCCGTCGCGACGGCAGGGGAACGCATGCCCCATAAGTCGACGTACTTCCTCCCGAAACCGCTGACTGGTTTGGTTGTAAATGTCATGGAGTAGAAGTGGGAGAGGTGAGGACGATTCCATTGCTCGCGGAACCCCCACGATAGAGCGGTGGTCGCTCGATGCGCGCAGGCGGAATCATCCTCACCCCTCCACGAATAGAAGGTTAAGATGAAAGCCAAAATCCTCATCGTAGATGACGATCCTGATATTGCCACGATGCTGGAAGATCGTCTGCAGGCCTCCGACTATGGAACCGTGATCGCGCAAGATGGGGTGCAGGCACTCGAGCTGGTCGAGCAAGAAGCTCCGCACCTCATGTTGCTCGATCTGGATATGCCACGCCTGACCGGCCTTGAGGTCCTCAAGCGACTCTCGAAAGTCAGACCAGCCGAGGATCTCCCGGTAATCGTCATGACCGCCTATGCCTCGATCGATGCCGCCGTCGAGGCCATGAAAACCGGCGCCTACGATTTTCTGACCAAGCCGCTTGACAAAGACCACCTCCTCATTGTGATCGGCAAGGCCTTGGAGCGAAACATGCTTAAACGGCAGGTGGCCTGTCTCAAGTCCGAAGTCGACAGCCGCTACGCCTCGATTGTGGGCATGAGCTCGAAGATCCGTGCGGTGATGGAATCGGCCCAACGTGCCGCGAAATCTGATGCCAGCGTGTTACTGCTTGGTGAAAGCGGCACAGGCAAGGAACTTTTTGCCCGTTCCATCCACCAGTGGAGTCCGCGTCAGGCCATGCCGCTGGTGGTTATTAACTGTGTCGCCCTCACGGAGACGCTGCTAGAGAACGAACTCTTCGGGCATGAACGCGGCGCCTTCACCGGCGCGGATCGACTGCAAAAGGGCAAACTGGAGATGGCGGATGGAGGCACGATCTTCCTGGACGAGATCGGAGACATGTCGCTCCAGCTGCAAGCCAAACTGTTGCGCGTGCTCCAGGACAGGGAGTTTCACCGAGTCGGCGGTACACGCCTCGTGTCGATCAATATTCGGGTCATCGCAGCCACGAACAAAGATCTCCGACAGGCTGTGAAAACCGGTGAGTTTCGCGAGGACCTCTTCTTCCGGTTACACGTCATCAGCCTGACTCTGCCTCCGCTTCGCGAACGGCCCGATGACCTCCCTGCCCTGGCCAAGTTTTTCTTGAACCGGCATGCCAGGGAAGCGAAGCGTCCCAGCATGATGTTCAGCCCCGCGGCAATGGAAGCCATGAGCCGGTACCATTGGCCAGGCAACATTCGCGAGTTGGAAAATGTCGTCGCACGGGCCGTCGTCTTGAATCAGTCGGACACCATCGAACCGGACATGCTGTCATTGGATGCCATGGGCCGTACTTCGCCGGGCGAACGCCTCCCCCATTTCTTACTCCCGTACCATGAGTCGATGGAAGAACATAGCCGCTACATCATTGAGCAAGCCATCGAAGAAGCGGAGGGCAATCAGACAAAAGCAGCAGACCGCCTCAAGCTCCAACGTACGTACCTGGCCCGTTTGATCAAGCAACAGAGAATGAAAGAGGAACCAGAGTAGGGCAACATAGTGAGGCGGCCGGGTCCCCGTTGAGGATTTCGATGAGCCGAGAACGAAGCTGGAAGGATTTTTCAACACCCTGCTAGGCAGGTCGCTGTCTTGCCGCAAGGGTGATGCGACCGGCTGATGCATCCTGTTCGGCTTGCGCATAGCGTTCCGGCGTCCCGATGTCCGACCAGTACCCCTCACAGTCATACCCGAGCACCGTCTCTCCCCGCTGAATCGCAGCCACATAGGGGTCGATGATGGTCGAGGCCACCCCCTTCGGCACATCTCGCAGGAGCCGTAGACGGAGCACATGAATCCCAGCAAACATGCGGGGCTGGGTCGGCACCTGAGCTGTGCATCCACGCCCGTTGATCCGCACGATGCGGTTGTCCGAATCCATTTCCACAAGACCCCACTGTGCCGCCTCAGGGTCTTTGCGCAAAACCAACGTCGCGACGGCATTGCGTTGCTGATGAAACGTACACAACGCACCGAGGTCGAGATCCACGAGCGTATCGCCGTTGAGCACCAACACCGACTCGCCGGACAATTGCGGCTCCGCCTGCTTGAGACCGCCCCCCGTGCCCAAGATCGCCGGCTCGCGCGAATAGATGATCCGCAACCCGTAACGCGAACCGTTGCCGAGCGCCTGCTCGATCATTGGTCCGAGGTGATGCAAATTGATGACAACATCCTGGAACCCGTGCTGCTTCAGGAGCAAGAGATTCCACACGATCAGCGGCGTGCCTGCGATGGGGAGGAGCGGCTTCGGAATCGTGTTCGTGAGCGGTCTAAGGCGGGTCCCCAGGCCCGCGGCAAGGATCATGGCTTTCATGGAGCCCCATGAGGCGTAAGGGGGAAGAGGTGACGGGTTTCAATTTCCCTTCGCCTGACGCCTAACGTCTCACCCCTCACTACATTCATTGTAGTTCCGGCACATAGGGAGTGAGATGCTTTCGTAACGTGTCCAACTCGGGATACTTCTGGAGATTGCGTTTGACATAGTTCAATACACGCGGAATGTCGGCGAGGAACTTGGGATTGCCTTTGACTCGATCAATGTAGACAAATCGTCCCGCCGCCTTGAGGTTACGCTGGATGCTCGTAAAGTCGAACAGTCGACGGAAGGCCTCTCGGTTAGTCCACACCCGCCGGTGCGTCGCCAACCGATCGAGATAGCGGTTGATCAAACGGTCGATCAGCGCCTCGTCTAGTTCAATATAGGCGTCGCGCAGCAGCGAGGCGAGATCGTACGTCGCAGGCCCCATCAAGGCGTCTTGAAAGTCGATGACTCCCAGCCGCGCGCCATCGACCATCAAATTGCGCGAATGATAGTCCCGATGGACAAAGACGCGCGGTTGGCCGGCAAGCAACTCGGCGATTTTCTCGAATTCGCCCCGGATGGGCAGGTAATCGTCGGCGCACATCGGCTTCCCCTGCCTCGCTACGATCCCATACCCCAGAAAATGGTCGAACTCCCACATGAGAAGCGGCACATCGAAACTTCGGTGGAACGCGAGACAATTCGAATCGGCTGGTGAGGTGGCCGTCGATTGCATATGCACGAGGACATCGACTGCCTGCGCATAGCGTGCCT
>VBOM01000169.1 GCA_005877535.1 Nitrospirota bacterium
AAGGTCGAGGAAAAGCTCACGGCACTCCACAACCGATTGGTATTTTTCGACCTGTGGTGGCAGAGCGTCGATGAGCACAACGCGCGACGGCTCATGACCGGAACGGGCACGCTCCGGTATCACCTCGCAACCATTCGCCGGTTTCAGCCTCACACACTGTCCGAACCGGAAGAGAAGATCGTCAACATCAAGAACGTCACGGGTCGCAGTGCAGTCCACTCGCTGTACGACGTCGTGACGAACGCCTTCACGTTTACGCTCACCGTCAACGGCAAGCGAAAGACGATGACGCGCGAGGAACTAACATCCTATCTCCGCCATGCTCAAGGACGACTGCGGGAAGCGGCCTATCGAGAGTTGTACCGTGTCTACGCCGATCAGCATGATCTGCTGGGCGAAATATACAAGACGCTGGTCAACGACTGGAAAGCGGAGAATCTCCAACTGCGCCGGTTCTCCTCCCCAATTGCCACCCGCAACCTCGGGAACGACATTCCAGATGACGCCGTGGCCTCGCTCCTGAGAGTCTGCCAGAGAAATGCAGGCATCTTCCAGGACTACTTCCGCATCAAGGCTCGTCTGTGCAAGATCAAGCCGATGAGCCGCTATCACATCTATGCGCCGCATCGCACGGAACAGAAATCCTATCGTTATCAGGATGCTGTCAGAATGGTGCTGAACGCCTATCGAGGATTCTCTCCGCAGTTAGCTGAGTTGGCTGAACGGGTGGTCCTTGAACGCCATGTCGATTCGCGGACAAGACCGGGGAAAATCGGGGGAGCCTATTGTTATAGCGTCGTCCCAGGCATGACCCCTTATGTGCTGCTGAACTTCACAGGCGAGGCACGCGATATCGCGACGCTGGCCCATGAGCTCGGCCACGCCGTCCATGGCATGCTGGCGGCGCGGCATTCCATGTTTACCTTCCATTCCACCCTTCCGCTGGCGGAAACAGCGTCGGTGTTCGGGGAACGCATCCTATCTGATGCCCTCATGAACCAGGAACGGGACAGTAAGGTGAGGCAGGGACTCCTGCTCAACCAACTGGATGACATCTATGCCACGGTCCTCCGGCAAGCTTATTTCGTCCAATTTGAAAACCAGGCCCATGAGATGATCGCTCAAGGCGCGACTGTGAAGGATCTGGCCAGGACCTATCTGGCCGATGTGCGGCAGCAGTTTGGAAAAGGGATCAGGGTCCCCGATGAGTTTCAATGGGAATGGCTGACCATTCCACACATCTTTGCCAGTCCCTTCTATTGCTACGCCTACAGCTTCGGCAACTTATTGGTCCTCGCCCTCTACCGGATGTATCAGAAAGAAGGGGCGGCGTTCGTGCCAAAATATCTGGATCTGCTGAGTACAGGCGGGTCGGAGTCGCCGAAGACAATTCTCGCCAAGGTTGGAGTCGATATGGCTTCTGAAGATTTTTGGCAATCAGGATTTGATACGATCCGCGAGATGGTCCGTCAGCTCGAACAAACACTCTAGAGCCGACCCCACCTTTCCAAGACGCTAGATATTCCCACCCTCCCCCGTTGCACCTGCCCCAGTCCCCTCTTGACACATGGAGATGACGGGAGTATTATCATGAAAGTTGATAACGGTTATCATAATCGTTACCTTGTAAAAACGCTCTTCGGCGATAGGGGAACGCAGCCCATGTACCTCTGCCTCTGCAAGGGAATTACTGTCTCGGATGTCCGTGAAGCAGGACAGGCAGGCATCGTCATGCCTTGCCAACTCAAAGCGAAGTTCGGACTGAAAGAGGCGGGATGCTGCGGTCGCTGCTCAAAGAATATTCATGAGTTTTCGCAAATCGCAACGAGTGCGCACCAAACCCCTTCCTCCAACAGCGTACGAAGCTGACCCAGGTTAAAGTCTTCTTCCCCCAGCCGCCCTTACAAGATTGCTGCAACACTGATCCACCCGCCATCGACGAGGACAATTTTGTCTCCGCACGTGGGTAGTCCAACTCCGGCACATTAATTCAGAAAATTGGAAAAGAGAAGGCGCACGCTAACTAGCACCGTGCAGAAATACTATTTTGGCCTGGAGGAAGTCTCTGACGGTTCCAGCAGAACCACAGGCTGTTCAAAAAGGCTGTCCAGCAAGGCCGCAGCGAGCGAGGGACCGAGGCGTACCCTCGGGGTACGTTGAGGTTCTGAGCGACGCGAGAACCCCGCATGGGAAAGGGCGCGTCTCGGCGCGCCGGGGGTGGGCGGGTGAGAAGAGCGACTTTTTCAACAGTCTGTTAGTGAGAAGAGCCTCGCTGCATCAATACAGCGACTTCGGCCACACGTCGGCCCAACTCCTTGGCGTCGGCCAACTCCTTGTTGTCGATGCCGGGGCTGTCTCCTTCGGTTGTCGCAGATGCGCCGAAGGCCCCGCCCCCACTGACGACGATCATCTGATTCCCCAACATCGCGGCAAGGATCGTCAACATCGTCACCTCCTTCCCACTCGACACCTGACCACCCGTGGCGAAGGCCGCGCCGATCTTGTTCTTCATCTTGAATTCCGGGAACACACCGAATTTAAACTGCCAGTTGTCGAAGAATGTTTTCACCTCGCCCGACATATTCGACCAATAGACCGGCGAGCCAACCACGACCGCATCGGCGGAGAACAAATCCTCCGCCGTCACCTTGCCGACTCGTCTTAACAGCGCCTCGGTGCCGGGAACGCTCTTTACGCCCTCGACCACTGCTTCGGCCATGCGTTCGGTATTGCCCGAGAGCGAATGGTAGGCCACGAGCACCTTCACCAACGGGACCGGCTCGTCGGCGTATGTCTCGCCGGAGCTGATGCCCAGTATCAGAAGAAGGGCACACAGAAACAAGGAACCAATGAGGCGGAATCGTGAACTAGAGGTGAGCGGTAAAACCATCGAGTCAAAGAGAGAAGGAAACAGCGCGCAGGATTGGCACCTGTTCAACGACGGACAATTTCTTCTTCCATCCGTTCTTCAACGGAGACTTCCGTCAACGTTCCGCGATAGTCGCACTTGTGACAGCGAACCCGCCATTCTTCGATCCACTTTTCTTGCACGTACGATTGCCGGCACTTCGGGCAAACAAACACGCCTTTGACATAATGCACTTTCCGCGTCTCTTTCATACGCCCACCCCTTACCTGTCTTTTCGAGGATGGCATAGGCGACAGTGCGATTGCAAGGCACCCTTAGCCCGCATTATTCATGAGCGCTTCTGCTGCAATCGCCAACGATCCCATGCCGGCGCATGCGGCCTCCTGCTTGACTCGTCTCCAGTGGGCCGATAGGATGCCGCCGTGCCACAACGCAGATCACTTGCGCTTTTCTTCATCCTCCTCCTGTCGGTCTCCTGCTATGCCCTGGCAGGAAACGATCCGGCCCCGCCAGGGTTGATCCCGATTACCCTCCCGGGGGGCACCATCATTCATGCGGAGTTGGCCGACACGCCCCAAAAACGTGCAGAGGGATTGATGTACCGCGAGCATTTGGGCGCCGACCGCGGCATGCTCTTTACGTTTTCGCAGACGCAGGCCTGGGTCTTCTGGATGAAGAACACGAAGATCCCGCTGGATCTCATCTGGATGAATGAGAAAAAGCAGATCATCCATATGGAACAGAGCGTCCCGATCTGCACGAGAACGGATGACAGTTGCCCACAATACCGGCCAAACGAGGACGCGCTCTATGTCTTGGAACTCCCGGGGGGACGAGCTGAGAGTTTGAAGTTGCATCGGGGATCGAAACTTCAGTTCCGGCTCCCGTAGGCCTAGGAAGCTGCGGAAAAACTATTGTGGCACGCCAGAACATCACTGGTTCGCACGTCTGGAACAACAGGAGAATACCACGCAGGATGCTCAAAAAGGCCGTCCAGCAAGGCCGCAGCGAGCGAAGAGGCGAGGCGTACGCTTCGGTACGTTGAGCCTCTGAACGATGCGAGAACAAAGCTGGCGGACTTTTTCAGCATCCTGCTAGGACCGTTCCTGCCAGGCCCGCAAGCGCCTTGCCGTAATCACCCCATCCACACGCTCAACAGCTTTCAGCACCTGATCGAGATGGTGGGTGTCTGAAACTTCCACGACAAAATCCAGCACAGCTTTCTGATCCTCCCGCGTCGTGATCTCAGCGCGGCTGATATTCGCGTGACAGGCGGCAATCGCGGAGGACACATTCGCCAACACACCGGTCTTATCCACGGCCATCACGGACACTTTGACCGAGTGCGTGCCGGGTGTGGCAGCGTCCCACTCCACTTCCACCAGCCGTTCCTTGTCGTAGTCCAACGCCTCAAGATTTGGACAGTCGACGGCATGGATCGTCAGCCCTCGGCCACGAGTAATATACCCGAGGATACGGTCGCCGGGCACGGGATGGCAGCAACGAGACAGTTGCATCAGCAAATCCCGAGACCCTTTGACCTGTGCGCCGGTGCGGTCGGCTTTCCCCCCTATCGCTTTGCGCGGGGCGGGACGTTCCCGCTCAAGCGCCTGCGCCTCGGAGGACGGGTCTGTCAGTTTGCCAATGACCTGCGACGTTGCTACGCGGCCGAAGCCAACGGCTGCGGTCAATTCCTCGGTGCTATCGAATCCCGACTGACGAGCGGCTTCTAAGAGCTCAGTCGATTTGAACATCCGGGCCGGCGCCATCCCGTGACGGCGGAATTCCGACTCCAGCAAGCGACGCCCGATCTCGATACTCCGCTTCTGTTCTTCTAGCTTGACCCAATGTTTGATCTTGGTCTTCGCGCGCGAGGTGCGGACAAACTTCAACCAGTCCTTATGCGGCGTTTGCGTGGAGGAGGTCAGGATTTCGACCGTGTCTCCGCTGGCCAGTTGATGCTTGAGCGGCACGATCTTCCCATCCACCTTGGCCCCGACACAATGGGCCCCGACCTCGGTGTGAATCGCAAATGCGAAATCGACGGGTGTCGATCCTCTCGGCAACTCTTTCACAATCCCTTTGGGCGTGAACACATAGACCACATCGTGGAAAAGGTCGAGCTTCACCGAGTCCATAAATTGCCGATTATCCGTCAAATCCTCATGCCATTCGACAAACTGGTGTAGCCAGCCGAAGGCCTTGCTGTCACGATCTGCAACGTGTCCTTGTTCTTTATACTTCCAATGCGCAGCAATGCCGTGCTCGGCAATACGATGCATGTCCTCCGTACGGATTTGGAATTCGACATGCTCTCCCTTCGGGCCCACCACCGTCGTATGCAGAGACTGATAGAGATTGGACTTTGGAATCGCGATATAGTCCTTGAATCGCCCGGGCACTGGCCGCCAGGCTGAGTGAATCACCCCGAGCACCGCATAACAGTTCATCTTGGTCTCGGTCACGATCCGCAACGCAGTCAGGTCGTAGACCTCTTCGAACGTAATCGACTGTTTATTCATCTTTTGGTAAATGCCGTAAAGATGTTTGGGCCGGCCGTAGACATGTCCGATTAACCCGTTCTCCTGCATGGCCTTCTGCACGAGCTGGCGGACTTCATCGATGTACTGCTGCCGATCCTCGTCCCGTTTCGCCACACGGACACGCAATGTCTCATAGACCTCGGGCTTAAGGTGCTTGAGACACAGGTCCTCCAGCTCATTCTTGATCCACCCGATTCCAAGACGGTTCGCCAACGGCGCATAGATCTCCAGTGTCTCCTGGGCGATCTCCTGGCGCTTGGCCGCGCTAAGATGTTCCAAGGTGCGCATGTTGTGCAGCCGATCGGCGAGCTTGATGAGGACGACCCGGATATCATCCGCCATCGAAAGCACCATCTTGCGGAAATTCTCCGCCTGTTTTTCTTCATAGCTCCGAAACGTGATCTTGCCGATTTTGGTCACCCCGTCGACCAGATGTATGACGTCCTGCCCGAACTCCCTTTCGAGTTCTTCAGGCGTCGCAACAGTATCTTCTAAGGTATCGTGCAGTAGTGCTGCGACGATGGCGGTGACATCCGTTTTGAGCGAAGTCAGGACTCCGGCAACGGCGATGGGATGTTGAAGGTAGGGTTCTCCGGATCGACGAATTTGCCCTTCATGCGCTTTCGCAGAAAACTCGTAGGCCTTGCGAACTAGGCCGAGGTCGGCATCAGCATGATAGCTTCTGATCCGATCCA
>VBOM01000491.1 GCA_005877535.1 Nitrospirota bacterium
GAGAAGGTGGTCGATGTGCGCAGGTTCTTCGATGGACATGACAATTCGTTTCAGTCGCATCCGATCATGTGGGCTCACCCGAATCACTTCCACCGTGATCCAGGGCGTGTGAACTCTTGTCACTACCGCCAAGCGGATGTCGATAAAGGGCTCCTCGTCTTCCAACCATAATTGGACGGTCACAGTATCCCCTACCCTCAGATGACCAGGGGTGATGAGCTGATGCCCCTCCTCGACGCTTTCGAGCACGCACCCATCCGCTTGAAGCTGCCTGCTGACGTTCGCAAGTACGCAGTCAATAGTAAACCTCGGACTATCTTCCCTGGTCTGTTGTGTCCCCTGAGCCATCTTATAATATTAGCGCAGGATAGAGTGGGAAGGGGGAGCGTGGCTATTCCTCAAGAGATGCGCGGGTTTACCAGCAATAGTGGTGATCCTAAAACATAGGAGAGCTGCTCCGCAGCCGGTGCCGCGGTGGGAGTGGCGACGGTGACGAGTTCTCGCCCCTTGATGCAATACGTCCATTTTCTTCGTTCCTTGCCCTAGATCGCTCCAGGCTTACCGTTTCCGTCCCCCCAACGGGGTATTGCATCATTGTGTGCGGAGCAGTAGTTGTTGAAGACATATTGTGAACAAAAAGCACAAAGACGTTCACCCAGATCCAGAAGAACGACAGGGAGTAATCCCGCAATCCTTAGTGACGCAACCGCCGAGACTGAAATTAGCGCATCACGATCGGACGCAGAGGGACGGCGGGCTCATAGCGAACGAAAGGCGCCAGGTCACCTTGGTGCTCTCTCCTCGAAAGCTTGCGCTCACGCTGGCCCTTGTTGTGCTGTGCCTTCTTCTTGGCCATGTCATCACACAGTCTGTCAAAATCTACTATGGGTATAACACCCTGGGTGGCATCATCCCTGAGTTTGACCTCAACAGCGAGAACAATATCCCTACCTGGTATTCGTCATCGGCACTCCTGTTAGCTTCGGCTCTCCTCGCAATGATCGCACTTGTCAAACTGCAATGGCAGGAGACCTACGCACGTCACTGGGTCGTGCTGGCAGTCATTTTTTTGTTCCTCTCTATGGACGAAGCCGCGAGTATTCATGAAAAGGGAAGTGAACTGGCACTGTTGATCATGCCGAGCCTTGTAGATTTCGGCTATCTCAGCAGGTATCTCTACTTTGCCTGGGTCGTCTTTGGCGTACCCTTTGTCCTGTTATTCAGTCTCGCGTATCTGCGGTTTCTTATCCATCTTCCGGCCAAGACACGGTCTCTCTTCGTTCTTGCAGGAATCATATATGTCGGAGGGGCTCTCGGCGTAGAGATGCTTGGCGCGCGGGATTTCTATCTATACGGCGAGGGTAGGCCGCTTGTACACTCAATGCTGATTCTCTGGGAAGAAGGGTTTGAAATGTTTGGCATCGTGATATTCATATATGCCCTAACTTCATACCTAGGTTTCCGTTCCTCAAGTTATTTGTGGCCCAGTTTTTTGGTTTTGGGTCTATCTCAACCAGGAACTATTCAAAGACGGCTGGTGCTGGTGGTATCGGAAATACGCTCCGGGGAATAGAGAATTCGAGAGATAGCGAAGCACACACGAGAAGCGAAGCAAGGGTTATGGGTGAGTCCAGCTCATGTGCCGCCGTGGCAGTGGAGAAAGAGAACCCGTTGAGGCCGCCCCCTGAGCGCCAATGACCTCGCCGGAGTCGAAGCACGAGGCATGGCCCACCATCAGCATGAAGAATTCCGCCCGCCTCACACACACGTTGCAACCCTACAGTACACTCGCCTTGATCCTTAGCCCTTCTTCGTCGGCGGGGGTGTGACGCGCCGGCCGGGCTTCTACTGATCCAACTTCGCCATCCGCCTGTAATAGTCCGCGATGACGGGTCGCAGCCGTGCGGCGATCGCCTCCGGGGTCTCCCCGACAGCCCTTCGTGGCGCAGCCGGCTTCGCTCGGGCGACCGTCTTCGGCGCGCTGACACCTGTTCGTTTCTTTTTGAAAATCTCTGCGACCACGTGGCAATCCTGTTTTCTCGTGGAATGTCTCAATTGACGCGTCAGAAAGCGTGAGCTTGCCGGCGCGCGCGAGGCATTGGAGACAATTCGCTCGTCGCCAGCATGTTGATTGGGCAAGCGGAGCGCTATTGGGCCCGCCGGAAAGGGCCGTGACGAGCCTGAGGGCCTGGCAATCTATTCTTCTGCCGCGACTGCAAGAACTTATGGGGCAGCAGGATGAGCGGGGGCTGACTTCGGAGCATGAGCTTCCGGAACGGGCCCCCTGGCATCTTCGTGTTTGGCTTTTGCCGCGGCTTTGTGCGCCTTCATCTGGCCCTTCATATCATGGGGCTTCGCCTGCTTCTCCATAGGTTCCTTCATCTTGCCCTGCATCGAATCTTTCTTCGCCTTGCCCATTGCAGCTTTCTCATCCCCAGGCGTTTTTCCGGTGACTTGCGAGAAGGACGGCACCGTGAGTCCCAACAACACCAAGAGCGCGACCACAGTTTTTGCTAGTGCCTTCATGCTCATTCCTCCTTTAAGTGATTACCTTGAACCGCCAAATGCTTTGCCTTGGGTCGATCCTCTCGAGAGCCGGCTTCTCGTTTGGCATGGTTCCCCATATAGGGCATGTGACAGCGCTTCGTCACCTCCCCTTCGGCAACAACCCCTTCTTCTCCATCTCTTGCAAGTGCGGCTCGACCAAATCCAGCAAAAATTGCTTCATCCGTTTTCGCTCGATCGCGGCGGCAATCTTGGGCGATGCATGGTCTCGCGAGGTATGTCCCGGA
>VBOM01000492.1 GCA_005877535.1 Nitrospirota bacterium
CAGGTCTTAAAACGCCCTTCACTCATGAGGTTCTGTACGATGGACACGATCTGTGGGTCGTGCTGTTCTTTAGCCCACTTGGCGAACGTGATCTTCTTGTCCTCCTCCTCCTGGTCACGGCTCCTGATCTTGTGTAGGGTTCGGACAAGCCAGACCAAGAAGATGCCGAGGCCAATGTAGATGATTTCCATACTCGACCCCTCCTTTCTCACTGGTCTCGAATAAGGCTCCTTGGAATCACGACGGCGCATTGCACAGGGAAGCGAAGGTAGGGACGAATCGAGAAGGGCATGGGCAACTCGCAGGTAGGGGATGCCCATTCTAGGAGGGTTGCAAACTAAGGCGCAAGGGCCGCAGGTGGGGACTTTATTCTACGGAGGAAAAATCTGTCAAAGGCAAGGGAGGAGCCAGCCATACGAATTGGCGGGGCTAGGGAGAAGGGGATATTATCGCGCCACTGACGCCAGGAATAGTCGTCGGGTAGAAGCTCTCCAGAGTGATGATAAGGACTTCCTCCCCATTGCTCCCAAAGCCAATCAACTCATCTTCATGAGGTGGTCTTTCGAATCTATGCTCCCACTTCAAGCCCTCCGAATCAATATACGTGCTGACTGTGCCGAAGAACTCTGTCACTCCTTCCCCTTGACGATGGCCCACCATCTTCCATGTCTTATGGATAACCGGGTGCTTGCTCGCACCCTCCTCTAGGGTAACCAGCACAAATGAACTGGCAATGGTTACCATGAAATTTCGTGGATCTATCTGGACCGCAACAGTCTGGCGATTGCCAGAACTGTAGTCCGCTATGGCAACGGCTTTCTGGCTCGTACCAGTGAAGGTACCGATAGTGGTCTTGAGGAATCCAGGGGGTCGAATCTTGCCGAAATGCGGGTGCTCGATTGTCAGTAGTTCCGCCGCACTCGAAATGTGAGCGAGATCCATGCGGACATTCTACAGCAATGACCTGTAGTCTCGCAGGGTCGGTAGAGCAAGGCGTAACAGTTAGGAGAACCGAGGGGATGGCGTTTGCTTGTCCCCTTGTCAGCCCATGGATCTTTGTCTAAATAGGTGTAAACGGGAGAAAGGGATTTCGTGGAAGCCGTACCCAAGGAGAAAGAGGAAGTAGCTGCTCATAAGTAGTGCCGGAAAAGTACTGTTCCCTTTTTGAATAATTTGACTGCCCATGACGTATACAACGGCATGGTGGAGGTAGAAAGACTGAGCCGCAGACAAACAGAGACCAATAGTGAGGGTACGAGTCAACGGAGTTCTTCCATACCATCGATCCTGGTGGAATCTTATACCGATAAAATTCCCAACGATTCGCCCATAAAATACAAAGAGGACAACGGCGAAGAGGATCAACAAGGCGGGGGCTTTATCAATGAGCAACTGTTCAAGCCATGGTGGAACGGTTCGTTGGCAACCGGGTTCCTGGCATCTACCTGTATTCCAGCGAGAGCCCACGCCAGCAGCAACCCACTAAAGAGGGCGTATCCTTTACGGCCTTTGTGATATTGATCAGAGAGGGGTGGTGGTGACGATGTGTTGGCCGCTGCTACCGGTTCATCTGCCATTCGGATGGCCCTCCGTAGGAGCCAACTCTATCAACAGCGGGAAAAACGGCAAACGGGTGAGGCGGTTGAATCTTTTATTTCATTGCAGAGCAGAACCCGTATCGGATACCTCGATGGATATCCGACCGATTGGATCATCCACGCCTGGAGTTTCCTGGTTGGCGTGCGGATCATCACCCGGATTCTTCCACACCTGGACGCCGGTAGTCAGAACCAGGCCAGAGATCAGGCCAACCTGAATAACTTTCTTCATCCTATGCATGAGCACGCACTATATCATCATGGGGAACCTCACAGCCTCAAGCGCGTCGGAGAGTTCCTTGACATCGTACTTCAGTGAACCGAGGTAGACGCGGCTCTCAACGTCATTGCCTGCTTGATGCACGAGGAGTCTTCGGCTGATTTTTGGAAATACCTTCGCTTGAACCAGCTTTACAGTGAACGTGCGGCGCAGTGAATGGTCAGATGTCGATATGCAACGCAGAGAGTTTACGTTGCGGCATACCAAGAACTGGGAGTCACGCACGGTACCCATGACCCCCGAAGTGCATCGGGTCTTCACCGAGCTATGGCAGGAGCGGCGACTGGACAGCCAAAGGGTCTTCCTGTACAAAGACAAACCAATAAGGGTGTAAAAACCGCCTTTAACAAGGCATGCCGTCGAGCGGGGATTACCCACCTGCACCTCCATGATTTCCGACATACGGCCTGCCCGAATCTGTGGCGGGCTGGAGTGGAACGCGACGACAGCCATGAAGACCGTGGAGCATAAATCAGAGCACATGCATCGGCGGTATAATACCGTCGAGCCTGAGGACCTCCGACGTGCCCTGTCTCAGCTAGCGTCCTATCAGGCCAACAGGGTACTAACTCCTGAGTCTTTGGCCTCAGGTGCTGAAACTGTAAGTACTTGGTTTTCCAATGTGCGCCCGTAGCTCAGTTGGATAGAGCATCAGCCTTCTAAGCTGAGGGTCGCTGGTTCGATTCCAGCCGGGCGCACCATTTTCAATCTGTTATGCCGCACCCACGCTCGGGGTCGCCCCCCATTGTGATAATTTTGTGTTATTCCCTCGCGCAAGCGATCGAGCACCTCCGCGCCGCCCCGCAAACTCTCCGACTGATAGTGCGCATAGCGCAGGACCATCGAGATCGTTTTCCAGCGGCCCAGTTTTTAGGGAGGACGTCATGGCACGTTGACTTTGTTGATGCAAGGGGGGTAGCCTTCATTCTCCGTCACGTCCCAATCACTTCTACTTCCGACCTCGGGCTTGGGAGGGAACAATGCTGCTGGATCGATCACCTGCTCCGTATCTTACCCAAGCTTCCGCAAGCCGAGCGGGAGAACGGGAAGGTGAGCCAGAACATGTGCAAGGAAATTACGGAAATGCTGATCAGTGCGTCCCAGCATATTCAGGATCGGGTAAAAGAGGATGTCGTTAGAGAGAATCTTGGTGGTGGACGATGAACCGGACGTCAGGAAATCAGTTCGTATGACCTTAACGAAGGCCGGCTATGATGTGATTGAGGCCGAGGATGGAGACAAAGCAATCAAACAAATTAAATCCAATGATAATCCGTTTAAGGTGAGTCTCATAATCTGCGACATCCATATGCCGAAAGTAAATGGAATAGAGGCCATTGCCTATTTCCGTAAAGAGTTCCCTTCTGTGCCCGTCTTAGTGTTAACTGGGGAGCCTGAGTTAGCCGGAGCCACTCATCTCTTCAAACAGGGTATTGTTGACTACTTGGCGAAACCGATTTCACCAGAAAAGCTTACTCAGGTCGTAAACAAAGCAGTCAGGGATCACGTTTTCAAAGGCCAAGTTTAGTAGTGTCCGAACAGTGGTATATGCAGTCGCAACCCTTGGATTCGAAAGGAGGCAGCTTTGGGTCTCGCGTTGACATCGTGACCACCGTTAGGCCGCGAAAAGGCTCGCTGCCATTGGCTCTCAGCGAAGCCCACCTATTTTCAAACGGGCACAACTCGTTCTATTTATGACGTAGAAGGAAGATGACGTTGGTCCCGCAACGAGACAGTTCTCAACCAGAGCCGACGGCTTCTTCGGCGGTCCAGATCACCTGACGTTGTCCAACAAACTCATTCGGCGTCAGGTGACCGAGCAATCGGTGAGTACCAATCCTCTACCAGCGCCATTCTCCTGGATAACACACACGTTCCAGCGTGGGAGAGGCGAATTCGTCTACAGCCTCGATATTTGCGCTGTTCTCTTCATCCCCTGCTTCAGCACTTCCTAGGACGTATTCAAGCAGGCGGTCTATCTGAACATCCCCGGATGGA
>VBOM01000170.1 GCA_005877535.1 Nitrospirota bacterium
CCCCGACATAGCCGTCGGTGGCCGGATACTGGAGCAGAATGCCTGCCAGCTGAGGGTTGGAAAAATCGATGGTCTGTGTCCGCCCGACACGCAATGTCATGCCGAGTGGTTCAGCCCGCGTCTGCATCACGGCAATGGTTTGTGGATGACAGTCCTGCGAGGCGAAGAACTCTGTCCGTTCGCGGCCGGACGAACGGGAAATGGCGAGACACATGGCCATTGCCTCCGCTGCCGCCGTGGCTTCATCCAGGAGTGAGGCATTGGCTAGGGGTAAGCCGGTGAGGTCGGTCACCATCGTTTGAAAATTCACGAGCGCTTCCAAGCGGCCCTGGGCAATCTCGGCCTGGTAGGGCGTGTACTGGGTATACCAGGACGGGTTTTCGAAAATATTGCGCTGAATCACGCCGGGGGTCAGGCAGTCGTGATAACCCATGCCGATCAATGAACGGCAAATCTGATTGTCTGCGGCGATGGAGCGGATCTCTTCCAGTACGGCATGTTCGCCGCGGTGAAGGGGGAGATCCAATTCCCTCCGCAAACGAATGTCGGCGGGCACAGTTGCCTCGCTCAGCTCCTCCAGCGATTGCAAGCCGAGCGTGGCAAGCATCTCGTGAGCCTCGGCGTCGGTGGGACCAAGATGGCGGTGGATAAACGTATCGGTCGGGCTCAGAAAGTCCGGTGTAGCCATGGCGTTCGTCTTGTCCTTCGGATAGGTCTCGTCGGTCGAGAGTTCTGATGTACTGACTGATCCACTCGTGACCTGCAGAATACCATGCGCACCCTCTATTCTCCAAGGACTGTGAGAAGGTTTCTGGGCTTGCCTTTGGACCGAGAGTCACGTATGAGTGCGGACAATCTAGCAGGATGCTGAAAAAGGGGGATGGGGTAGCTGGGACGATCCCCGTGCTCGCGCAACGCGCGGCCTCAGAAGGATGGGGAGGGAGCGGCCAGGTGCCCTCCTTGCTCGCAGAACGCGCACGGTGAAACTGTGCTCGTTCGATGCGCGCAGTTGAGGGCAGCCTTGGCCACTCCCCTAAAGGGAGGTATAGGGAATTGGAAGGCCCTCGCCTGGGATAAAGCGCGTCTTGGCGCGCCAGGGATGGGGGGGTGAGAAGTCTGGACTTTTTGAGCATCCTGTTCGTGGGCCAGTGCTCAATGTTGAATGATGAATTTTGAATTTGTAACTCAGCACTCAGAACTCAAAACTCGGGTCTCATCGTAAGCCAGGTCGTAGGCGATGCCCAAAGAAACGATTGATACGCTGGTCTCTGAGCTCGTCCATGAAGAGGACTGGCGACGGATGCGGGCGACGGCAGCCTGCCTATCGAAGGGGCCGCGCGCGGTGCAGGCGCTCATTCACGCGCTGGAGACCGGCTCGCCCGCGTTGAAAGCCGAGGCCGCGGCCATGCTGGCGCGCGTAAACGATCCCCAGGCCGGTGTGCCCTTGGTCGGCTTGCTTCGCGATGAGGATGAGGCCGTTCGCAAGGCCGGTGCGTCAGCCTTGGAACATATGGCGGGGGTGCTTGATGAGACGACTGCCGCGGCGCTGGCTTCATTGCTCTATGAGTCGAAGGACGAGGGAATTCGCACGGCGGCCTCGCAGTTGTTGGGGGTCATCCCGAATGCGATCGCACCGCTCTGCGAGATGTTGACCCATCAGGACCCAGAAGCGCAGATCATGGCCGCGAAGATGCTGGAACATCTGCTCGATCCTCGTTCGGCGGATTCGTTCATCAGTGCGTTGGGGCAGCCGGCCGTTCGCGATGTCGCGGTGCGGACGCTCAAGAAGTTGAGCGCAATTCGTGAACGCATCGACGAGGTGTTTGACGAGCTTCGCGCGATCGAGGAATTGAGCGAACGGGAAGAGGCTCGCATGAGCACAGTGATCAATCTTCTGGCCATCGGGCGTCCGAGCGTGGAGATTTTGATCGAGTATCTGGAAGATGATGATTGGCTGGTGCGTGAAGCCGCCACAGATTTGCTGGGGAAGATCGGCGATGTTCGCGCGGTCGAGCCCTTGATGCAGCGGTTGCGGGTCGATAAGGATACGGGTGTGAAGGAATTGGCGATCAAATCATTGGGCTTGATCGGCGATCCCAGGCCAGCCCAACTCTATATCGAGGCCATTCCCATTCGACCCCTGCGGGTCCATGCCATGGAAGCCTTGGCTAAAGTGAAAAATGTGGATGTATTGCGGCCCTACAAGGAGCTGTTCGTCCGGTTAAGGACGGACCGAGATGGCCTGGTCGCCTACAACTCAGGGTTGATTGCCGACAAACTGGAAGCGCTCGACGGGACGCCTGTCGGGAGTCAGGGAGGGCAGGACGACAATGAGTGATGATGTGCAGGCTGAACGGATCGAACAATTAATCGAAGCCCTTCGGGACGATAATGAAGCGCTTCGCGATCATGCGATTGCCAGCTTGAGTCAAGTGGGTGAGGACGCGGTGGGGCCGCTGATCGGGCTCATGGCGGACGAAGATGTTCTGATTCGGGAAGCGGCGACCAGTGCCATCGTGCGGATCGGTCCATCTGTCGTCGATCCGTTAATCGAGGCGTTGAAGGACGATGAATGGGCGATTCGCGAGCAGGCTGCGTCAGGATTGGGGAAATTGAAGGACCCTCGGGGGGTCGATCCCCTCGTGAATGCGCTCAAGGACAAAGATGGCGCGGTGCGGACTGCCGCCGTGTGGGCGCTGGAGCGTGTTGGTGATGCGCACGCGGTGCCCGGGTTGGTCGAGGCGCTGACCGATCATACGGTGCGTGAGGACGTGGCGCGGGTGCTGAAAAAAATCGGCGATGCGCGGGCAGTGGACGCGTTGATCGACGGACTGTTGGGCAATAATTGGATGGTACGGCGCCATGCGGCCGAAGCCTTGGGCAAGATCGGCGATGCCCGCGGAGTCGGCCCGTTGATCGAATCGCTCAAGGATGAAGACTGGCTCGTGCGGCGGAATGCGGCTGAGTCGCTCGCGCGTCTCGGGGCAAAGCAGGCCATTGACCCCTTGCTTCCGTTGCTTGAAGATGAGAATACGATGGTGCAGGAAACGGTAGAGGGTGTGTTGGCGAGTCTCGGATGGAACGCGAAGCCGTAATCTTTATTTCGATGTAAAAGGATATATCTCATGGCAGATGAAGTTTCTCCAAAGCTTATTCAGATCGGTCCGAAGGGCGGCGCGAAGAAGGACGGGTTCAATCTCGTCACGGAACGAGTGGTCGCGGTGAACCCTGAGGGGAAACAGGTTGAAGTCGAACTGTTGGCCTACGACGGGAAGACGGTCGTGCTGGACGTTGATGACGAGGCGCTTGAAGAGCTGAAGCGCCTTAAGATAGGGGATGGTGCCACGATTCGCGTCGTTGAAGAGGGTGGGCGGCGGATTGCCAAGAGCTTTCGGATTCGTGCCAAGGATCCCGATGCGGCGCGAGCCGACGCGATGCTTCTGGATCTCAAGGATAGCCACTGGCTCAACCGCAAATATGCGGCTGAAGTGCTGGGTGAGCTCAAAGAAACCCGCGCCGTGCGGCCATTGGTCGATGCGTTGGCGGATGAAGTCGGCGATGTCCGGCAGCGCGCCTATGATTCTTTGATCAAGATCGGCGGGCCGGCGGTGTCATCCCTCGTGCCCTTGCTGGTTTCGGAGGAAGATGAACTCAGGCAATCCGTGACGGAGATCATCCGTAAAATCGGAAAGCCCGCCGTTGAGCCGTTGGCCATGGCGCTCGCCGAGGCCGACGACCGTCTGAAGACACGGGTGATGAAGGTCTTGGACCGGATGGGCTACAAGCCGAAAATCAAAGATGACGCGAAGGCCGTCGAAGCGCCGCGACTCACGTAATGCCGCTGTTACAAGCCCGCATTATTCATGACGGTTCGTCGCGAAATCGCGCAGTCGCCACGCGAGACAGGCGCGCGGAGCCGCGAGGGAGGGAGGCATACTTGAAACAGTATGTTGACCGACCGAACGGCGAGCCCGCCTGCCTGGACGCCGGGCCACCGCGCCCAGGCTTGTCGCAGCGGCGAATCCGCGATTGCAGCAGAAGCGATCATGAGTAATGCGGGCTAGGCCTGGGAAGGAGTCTTACTCGGCCTCCCGACCGAAATGTGACGGAAGCCAAAGGCTGCGACCCTGTCGGGTTCATAGACATTGCGTAAGTCGAAGAAGGTGGGGTGGCGTAAGAGGGTTTTCAGTTTATCGAAATCGAGGGTTCGGAACTGGTTCCATTCGGTCATGAGGATCAACGCGTCTGCTCCCTGTGCCGCCTCATAAGCGTCTTTGCATGGGACGAGGCCCGAAACGATCTGACAAGCTTCCTCAAGCGCGGCGGGATCGTAGGCGCGAACCGTGGCACCTTGTTTCACGAGTTCCTGCGCAATGGCCAGGGCCGGCGCATCCCGTAGGTCGTTTGTATTGGGCTTGAAGGACAGGCCCAACATCGCGAAGGTCTTTCCTTTGAGTTCCCCAACCTCGTGCGTGATCTTTTCAACCATCCGGCCCCGTTGCTGTTCGTTGACGCGGGCGGCGGCGCTGGCAATCTGAGTGGGATAGCCGACTCGTTCCCCTGTCTGTACGAGGGCGGCCAGATCTTTAGGGAAGCATGATCCACCGAACCCCGGTCCTGCGTGGAGAAACTTCGATCCAATCCGGTTGTCGAGCCCCATCCCTTTCGCCACCACCTGCACGTCGGCGCCCACCCGTTCACAGACTGTCGCGATTTCGTTGATGAACGAAATTTTGGTGGCGAGGAAGGCGTTGGAGGCGTACTTGATCATTTCAGCGGTCGGGATGTCGGTCACGACGAACGGAGTTTCGATGAGGTACAGCGGACGATAGAGATCTTTCATGATCGCAGTCGCCTGCTCGCTGTCTGCGCCGATGACGACCCGGTTCGGTCGCATGAAATCTTCAATGGCAGACCCTTCACGAAGAAACTCCGGGTTGGAGACAATGTCGAACCGGAATTTGCCTGATTGGTTGGCGGTGATCACTTCACGCAACTTTTCGCCGGTTCCCACTGGGACGGTCGACTTGGTGACGATGACCTTGTACCCGGTCATGGTTTTGGCGATGCCGCGGCCGACTTCTTCTACGTACGAGAGATCGGCTGATCCGTCAGGTCGTGGTGGGGTTCCAACCGCGATGAAGATGACGAGGGCCTTATCGACGGCTTTGGCGATGTCGGTGGTAAAGCTGATCCGGTTCTCTCGAATTCCTTTGGCGACGAGCTCCGTGATCCCCGGCTCATAGAATGGGATATCGCCCTTCTCAAGCCTGGCGATCCGCTTGGAGTCGGTATCCATGCAGGTCACATTGACACCAAACTCCGAAAAACAGGCTCCTGTTACCAACCCGACATAGCCGGTTCCAATCACACTGATATGCATGGGCCCACGTCCTCCTGTAACCAAGAATAAACGGGCCCAGTATAGCAACAGCACTGGGGGCGAGCAACAAAGTTATGGGAAGTTAAAGAAAATCGTTGTCACTGCAAGGAGCCGTTCGTTGACAGGTGCATGAGGGCTGAGTACTATTTGCTCCCTCCATCGAATGGATCCTGACGAATGGCGATTCAGAGTGGACCCCTTCAGCGACCTCTTGCCGTAATAATGTGCCGGACCTTGCGCACGATCAGTCCGGACGCGACGCTGTTGGAGGCGGCCCGGCTGATGCGTGACGCGAAGGTCGGCGCATTGCTGGTGCACGAAGGTGGTCACTACAGTGGTCTCATCAGCGAATCGGACTTGGTTCGCAAGGGGATGGCCGAATTGCGTCCGGCACAAGAGACGTTCGTCCGTGCCGTCATGAGCAGCCCATTGTTGTCGATCGATAGTGCGAGTTCGGCCCACGAGGCGAGTGAGAAAATGGCGGAACATGGGATTCGGCATCTAGCGGTCTCCGACGAGGGGCAGATTGTCGGGATCATCTCCGTCCGCGATCTCTTACGTTACTTCAAAAACTGGGGCGGTCTGTGATCGTCTGGGCTCTCTGGGCCGCGCCGGATCGTCTCCCTACCCTGTGTGATGTTTCCGCATGGGTTCTGTGAACCAGCCGAATCATACCCCTCGATGGTTTCTTCTCATAACGGCACCGGCGACCGGTGCGGTAGTCATGGCGCTCGAAATTTTGGGAAGTCGGCTCCTGGCTCCCGTCTTCGGAAACTCCCTGTTTGTCTGGGGCGCATT
>VBOM01000171.1 GCA_005877535.1 Nitrospirota bacterium
GAGAAGTCCTCTGGAACCTTGGCCTGGCGGGCGGCGCCGTGGTGGCTCCAATTTTTGGACTCTTGGTGTGGACCGTGAAACGCGTGCGGAGGGAATATCTGCTCGCGCAGCAGGAGCGTGCGCACGCCAGGGAAGCCGAAGCGTCGCTGCGCGCGAGCGAGGCACACACGCGGCGCATTGTCGAGATGGCGCTCGATGGCTTCATCGGGATGGATGCCGCTGGAGTCATCATCGAGTGGAACGTCCAAGCCGAACAGATGTTCGGCTGGCCTCGGCAAGAGGCCATCGGGCGACTCCTCTCCGCCACCATCGTTCCTACACAACACCGGGAAGCCCATGAACGCGGGTTGCGTCATTTCCTCGCAACCTGCGAAGGACCGATACTGAACACACGGATCGAAATCACAGGTTGCCACCGGGACGGGCACGAGATTCCGATAGAACTGGCGATCTCGCCGGCCTTGGGGCAGGGGGGGGCCTATACGTTCAGCGCGTTCGTGCGGGATATCTCGGCGCGGAAGCTGACGGAGCAGCAGGGCCGCACGTACCAAGAGGAACTGCAACGACTCAACGAGGCCTTGGATAGGCGTGTGCAGGTCCGAACACAAGAGCTGGCCTCCGCCAACGAATCATTGGTAGCTGAAGTAGCTGAACGGATGCAGACCGAGGCGTCGCTCGAAAGCAGCCGGCAAGCACTGCAGAAGTTGGCGTTCCAGCTGTTGCGCGTGCAGGAGGAAGAGCGGCGTCGTATCTCGCGTGATTTGCACGATGACATCAATCAACGGCTTGCGCTTCTTGCAATGGATATCGAAGCGGTAGAACGGCAGCTCAACTTCTCAGCGGGTCACGTGCGCGAAGCCGTCCGCACGATACAAGACCGGGTCGTGGAATTGTCTGATGTTGTGCGTCATTTGGCTTATCAGCTTCATCCCTCCATTCTCGATGACCTCGGCCTGCCGATCGCCCTGCAGCGGTTGGTGGACGACTTCACAGCTCGAAGCCATATCCAAGGGAGCTTTGGACACAAGAATATCCCCGCAGTCGTCCCTCAGGAGGTCGCGACCTGTCTCTATCGCGTAGCCCAAGAAAGCCTCAACAACGTGGCTCGCCATGCGGCGGCGTCTCGAGTCGATGTGGAGCTGACCCAGTCTCGATCTGGGCTGACGGTCACGATTACGGATGATGGAGTGGGATTTGACTCTGAACAACCCCGGCACGGAGCACATGGACTGGGATTGCTCGGCATGAAAGAACGAGTCGCCTTGGTTCACGGGGTGCTACAAGTAAATTCTGCCGTGGGGAAGGGAACGAGGGTGCAGGTGGCTGTGCTCGTTCCGGAGGGGGCGGCATGAGCAGGCCCCGGGTTCTCTTGGCTGATGACCATACCCTGGTGTTGGACGGATTCCGGAAACTGTTGGAGGATCGGTGTGAGATCGTTGGTGTGGCGGAGGATGGCCGTACGCTGGTTCGAATAGCCCAGGAACTTCAGCCCGACATCGTCACGCTCGATATCTCGATGCCGCAGCTCAATGGGGTCGATGCCGCCCGGAAGCTGAAGAAGATTCTGCCTCGCACCAAGCTGATCTTCGTGACGATGCACGCTGACCCGGCCTATGTGAATGAAGCCTTCAAGGCAGGTGCCTCCGGCTATCTGCTCAAACGATCCGCCGGTTCAGAATTACTCCAAGCCATCCAATCAGTCATGGACGGACAGTGTTATGTCACCCCCTTGGTTGCGAAAGGTCTGGTGAAGTCGGTCATCACCGGGGGGAGGCCGGCAGTTCTGGAGGACAAGTCCTTGACTGCGCGCCAACGAGAAGTGTTGCAACTCGTTGCAGAAGGGATGACGGTCAAGGAGATTGCGTCGGCCCTCGATCTCTCACCGAAGACTGTCGAGTTTCATAAATCGCAGATCATGACGCAACTCGATCTTCACACGACGGCGGAGCTGACAAAGTACGCCCTCGTCCACGGCCTCCTCGCATCGGACTAACCGGTCCACGCTTCTTGCCCTTGCTCAACGTCCCCACGAGCCCACAGTATTCATGACGGTTCGTTGTCCCCCACCCATCCCTCCCCCATAATATGGGGAAGGGTGAGGGAGGGGGTGCGAACCTGCCTGCCGACAGCCTTGTCACAGCTGAGGGTCCGCGATTGCAGCAGAAAGCCCCATGGGTAATTGGCCCTGGCAGCCCAGGGAGATTGCCTCACGTTCCTAGGGAGATGCCTAGTGTGTTTATCGTTCCTCTCAGCGTATAGATTCCACGCCTCGATCTGAGAGGTGAATCGGTGGCGAGGGGCTGGAGGGTGCGCACAATGGCGTGCGTGGCGACGTCGTCGTCGAGGTGCGAGAGAGCCTAGGCAAGTGAGCAACGGAATCACCAACCGGACATCCGGACACGTGGAGGCTGTCAGAATGAAGGTAGATCAAAAAAGAGTGAGGAAAATGTTTTTGGCGGCGGTGGCCACCATGGCGCTAGTGGCTGGGACGGCATCCACGCTGCCCAGTGCGTACGCCGGCGGTACGATCAAGGCCGACGATGACAGGTGGATTTCCGTCGGAATGGGCCTGCGTACAAGTTTCAATATGGTAGAAGATGGGTCGGCGAGCCGTGGACAATACAGCAACAACTTCGGCGTCAACGACGCTCGTATCTATATCAACGGGAAGATCCACAAGTTCGTCGGTTTTGAGTTCAACACCGAATGCTTCAATTGTAACGTCAGCAGCCAAAATCCCGGAACTCCAGGTGCTGGATTTGGGAGTAATTCCAATGTCGGCATGCTGGATGCGATCGGGAAGTTCGAGATTAACGAACTAGTGAACGTATGGTTCGGGCGGATGTTGGTGCCGACAGAGCGGGGCGAACTGAATGGTCCGTTCTACCACGCGGTCTTCGATGGCTTTAGAACACCGTTTAATCAATCCGACTTCAGCGGGGGCTTTGGCAAAGGTGGGGCTGGTCTCTATGGCCGTGACGATGGCGTGACCTTCTTCGGAAAAGTCCATCCAGGCGGTACACATCTGCAATATATCGCGGGGATATTTACGGGACTGCAGTCAACTGCAACAGCAGGGCCAAATCAAAGGAACAGTCTGAAGTATGCCGGACGTCTCACGTGGAACTTGCTGAACGAAGAGAAGAATCCGGGTTACTATACCAGCGGTACCTACTACGGGACACTCGGTGATATTCTCGCGATCGCGGTAGGAGGAGAGTATCAGAATGCCGGCGCTGGTTCATTGGCGAATAAAGCCGTCTACGGGAATCTTACCACCGACCTCCTGTATGAAAAAGTACTCCCGAACGACAATGGCGTGGTCACGGTCAACGCCGAGTTCAAACGATATTGGTCCCAGGACCTGGCCGCCTTTAGCGACCCAGACTGCTTCTGTACGTTTGGCGGAACCTCATGGACCGGCTACGCCTTGTATCTGTTCCCGCAGGAAATCGGAATCGGGAAATTTCAGCCCTACGCCAGATATACCGGCCTGAACAGTCAGTTCGGCGGCGCACGCGAAGAATTTGAACTCGGTACGAACTATGTCATTGCTGGTCACAATGCGCGCATCTCGACGTACTGGCGGACCGGCACTATCGGCAGCTCCGGCGCCACCTTCAATAATCAGAACTTGAACTACGCCCCCGGGTCGAGAGGTCAGCACGTCGATGCTTTCACTGTGGCCTTGCAGTTGCAGTATTAAGAAGGCGGGTTGTCACTAGAACTGCTAGCCTTCCGGAAAAGCCGAAACCCGCAGTACGGGTTTCGGCTTTTCTTTGCCCTTCTATAACAGCGTGAAGCGCGAGACGCGAGACAGGCGGGACGGGTGAGGGGGACTGAAGGCTGAAGTGTTCGGAACGTCGAATCGCGCCTTGCGTAAGTCGTTCGTTTTTCTAGCTCTGTCCCTCCTAGTCCGCGTTACCCCTTTATCCCTTTATCCCTTTACCCCTCACCCCCTTACGTCTCACCGCTGCGAATACCACCGATAGCCTTTGTTCTCCGAGAATCTGGCTTTCTGGGCCCCGCCTTGTTTTTCGAGTAGCAAGACTTTGAAGTCGATGAGGCCGAACCAGGCAGGATCTGCCACGTCGTGGTAGTGGCAGCCGTGGAGTTTCGGGAGCATGTCGCCCAGGGCCTGTTGCAATTCCTTCTCCTGGTAGGCTCGCACGATAAACGGCTTGTTCATGGCCTGGCAGAACCGCTGAATGGTATAGGCCGCTCCGGTGCAGAGCACTTTGCTGTCTGGTTTGATGGCGAGGAATTGGGGCAGCGAAAGATAGCGCTCTTGAAATCCCAGCCAGCGGGTCGCCTGGCGCAGGTGGCTGTACTGGATTTCGTATTCCGTGTGGCCTGGCAGCTTGACCGGCGTCGGCCAGCCTTGTTCAACCCCAAATTCGGTGAGAAACGCCCTGCCGCCGGGCTTTAACACCCGCCAGAGTTCTGCTACGAACCGAAAAGGGCCGAGGTTGAAGATCACGTCCTCGGGCAGGTCCGTACCCAGCGGCAACCTCACGCGTCTGATCCAATCCAACGCTTCCTGATGCTGTGGCGTATCGCCTGTTCCATCGAAGAGTTCTTTTTTGGTCAATTTCACCGGCGTCATGTCGGCCATGTTTTCGTTGTCGATGACAAGGTCGACGGAGTTGTCTTTGAAGGGCAGCCATTCGCCGTTGGCGCGGGTGCCGATGCCGCTCCAGCCTCCGGCCTTGGCACGGGCGACTTGCAGCGTGAGGAAAGGCTGTGTGATGTCGAGGGAGATGTACCGGATGTTCTGCTTTTCAAAGGGCAAGAGTTCCTTGCCCATCTCACGGGCGAGGTATCCGAGTCCGCCGCCCACTTCCACGATAACGCGGGGTTTGGGTGTGAACCAGCCCAGCTTCCGCAATTGCCGCATGAGCAGCCGGCCATAGGTCAAACCGTTGAGCGTATCGTTCGGCTCCCGGAAAAGATGCGAGACGGTGGTCTCGATCATGTCGAAGTGGCCGTCGTCTTCGCCGCTATCGGTCAGTCCGTGGTGATGAAAGTCCTCAAGATGCTCTTCTCCCTCGAACCCCTCCTGTCCTGACCAGCCTTCCCGAACTTGTTGGAGGAGCAGATCCCACTTGGCCTTGTGACGGTGGCCTCCCGGGGGTTCTGTGCCGTAGTAACAGAGAGAGTAGGTGGGCAGGGCCCAATGTTCCAAGTGCCACTGTCCCGGCTGTCCGTCCGGTCCGCAGACCCGCGCTCCGTATATTTCCACCAGCGCCCCCACGGCAGTGTGGCCGTTCATCGCCTGTAACAGCTCCAGGCCGGTACGATTCAGTCGCACGATCGGTAAGTTGTCATCGAGGGGAGCAAACCACCATTCATCTTCGTTGTGCTGATAGGCGACGAGATCGGGGATATGCCAGGCCAGGAGGTTGAGCGTCTCTCCGGTGAGGCTGAGCGGTTCGTGAGCGGCGACAGCTGGCTTCATGATCGACGTGACCTGTTAGCCCGGATCATTCCTTTAGCCGAATAACCCGTAGCTTGCTACTGGGAACTTCATGCATCGGCACTCTACCATTTCGGTCACTGGGGGATGTAGTGTCAATCTGGTAAAATTCCTGGGTTCTGCCACTTGACGTTGTGGCCTGGTTTGTACGATTCTCCCATCCATTGAAGCGTGAAATACTATTGGTATCGTGCCGAGTTGTGCTCGAAGGCCTTCGGAGTAGTGACCCCGGATGACGATTCCTAGTCATGGAGGCAGAATCGCGGCCAGCGGGTGACCCTGAGCAATGTCACGTTTGTTGTTCCGCCGATGTCTGAGCCGAAATCGTTCCAATTCGCCCCACGGTGATGGAGATGGCATAGCCGGGTAGGTTAGAAAAGCGACTTTTTCGCCATCCTGTGAGAGATTGTGGAGGTGTGAGTTGCAAGATCCTATAGGTTATGCTAGATGGAGACCGCGTCAGACAGCCAACGGATGAGAGAGGAGAAAATCGATGGCGAAAAGCAAGAGGCGGCCAGCGAAGAAGAAAGCTGCGAAGGCTAAAAAAGCCAAAGCAAAGCCCGCAGTGAAGAAGGCAGCCAAGAAATCGGCTACAAGGAAAGCTGCCAAGAAAACTGCCGGGAAGGTAGCCAAGAAACCAGCTACAAAGAACGCTGCCAAGAAGACGACTAAGAAGATCGCCCAAAAGCGCGCTGCTACGCC
>VBOM01000172.1 GCA_005877535.1 Nitrospirota bacterium
CAGGATCCTTGGGAGAAGGGATCTTTACCAAAAGCACACTACACACTAATGGACACGAAGGACTTGTCGACCGTGCACCAGCTATCCGTCGAAGAGCTTGCCTCAAAACTCGAACCCGGCCTCTTACCTAAACACGTCGCCATCATCATGGACGGCAATGGCCGCTGGGCAGAACTGCGAAGCCTCCCTCGCATTGCCGGTCATCGAGAAGGGATCAAGTCCGTCCGGGAAATGATCACGGTCTGCTTGGAACTGGGCATTCACGCCCTGACAATTTACGCGTTTTCACAGGAGAATTGGAACCGTCCCGTTCAGGAAATCTCCTCGCTCATGGGCTTGCTTGAATACTACCTTTCGACGGAACGAACGAAACTCATCGAGCAGGGTGTCCGGTTGCGCACGATCGGCCGACTCGACTCCCTCCCGTCCTCCGCCCTCCAATGGGTTCGTGCTGCCGAACAGGAAACCGCCCATCTCGCCAGACTGCATCTCACGGTCGCCCTCAGCTATGGTGGCCGCACTGAGATCGTGGACGCGGTGCGTGAACTGCTTCATGAGGTACAAGACGGAAAGCTCCAACCGGACAATGTGGATGAATCGCGTATCCAGCAATATCTCTACACCCATGATCTGCCTGATCCCGACTTATTGATTCGCACCAGCGGCGAAGCACGCATCAGTAACTTTCTCCTCTGGCAGCTCGCCTACACCGAGCTCTATTTCACTCCGACCCTGTGGCCCGACTTTCGCCGCCGCGAACTCTTGCTGGCCTTGCTGGAATACCAGCGACGCGAGCGGCGATTCGGTCGCGTCCTCAGCACCATCTCTTCATAGTGGTCGATCTAAATCTCCACAGGCAGGAATACAAAACAGTCGGCCAACAGCAGGCTGAACCAGCACCCACGACGGCGTCCCGATTTGATCCCCGGCGGATCTATACCGTTCTGGTCCTCGCTCCACTCGTCTATGCCATTATTCGCTACCTCCCACCCCTCGCATTTTCTGGCGGCGTGCTGCTGGCGGGAGCGCTCGCCCTCTTCGAATTCTACCGATTATGCTTCAACGACCGCAGCCACCCCTGGCAGATAGGGATCGGCCTGACAGGATTCGCCGCCCTGATTCTCGGAACACACCGGCCGGACATCATCGTTCCAATCCTCCTGGCTACAGTAGTCTGCAGTATTTCGGTCCCACTCCTCAGTCGCTCGCCCCTCGAACAGAGCCTGAGGGATGGTGCCATGACCTTGTTCGGCGTGCTCTACCTGGGCCTCACACTCAGTACTCTTTCGATGACGAGGCTCCTGCCTCTAGGTGAATGGCTGATCTTTTTTCTTCTACTGGTGACCTGGGCATCCGATACCGGCGCCTACATTGTCGGCACACTGTACGGGCGCCATCGTCTGGCTCCCACGATCAGTCCAAAAAAGACTATCGAGGGCTTGGTGGGTGGCTTGATTGGTGCCATAATTGTCGGATACGCAGCTCGTTGGTGGTTTCTCCCTGAGTTGTCCGGTCTCGATTGTCTGATCTTGGCTATCCTGCTGACAATCACTGGTCTCTGGGGTGATCTGACCGAGTCGGCCATGAAACGTAGCGTCGGCATGAAGGATTCCGGCCGGATACTGCCGGGTCACGGGGGCATGCTCGACCGTCTGGATAGTCTCTTGTTCACCGCCCCCGTCTTCTACTACTATGTAACGCTGGCGAGCCGGCTACGAGTCATTGAGTGAAGGAGCCCCAATGAAAACGATCGTCATCCTCGGATCGACTGGATCGATCGGCACCAGCACCTTGGATATCGTGGACTGGTTCCCTAATGAATTCCGCGTGACAGGACTGACTGCCGGCAGTAATGATGAAAAACTCGAGGACCAGATCCAACGGTTCAGGCCCCGCGTGGTGGCCCTATCGGATGCCTCCGCTGCCGCGAGGCTCCGGCAACGCTGTGCGGGTCTGCCTGTCGAAATTTTGGCTGGGCAAGAGGGCTTGATTCAGGTCGCCTCTGCGCCCGATGCTGATCTCGTCATCTCCGCCATCGTCGGGGGAGCCGGTCTCGTACCCACCCTTGCGGCAATCCGAAACGGAAAGCAAATTGCCTTGGCCAATAAAGAGCCGATGGTCATGGCGGGTAAACTGATGCAGGACGAGGCACGCCAGCATGGCGTTCGTATCTTCCCTGTCGATAGCGAGCACAGTGCGATTTTCCAGTCGTTAGAAGGCCATCGCAAAGAGGATGTCCGCCGCCTGATCTTGACGGCGTCCGGAGGGGCCCTCTGGACCCTGGGCCGTGAAGAGCTGCAGAACGTAACACCAGAACGGGCACTCCAACATCCCAATTGGAAAATGGGCGCCAAAATTACGATTGATTCTGCCACCCTCATGAACAAAGGTCTCGAAGTCGTTGAAGCCCGATGGCTCTTCGACATCCCGCAATCCCAGATCGAGGTCATGATCCATCGGGAAAGCATCATTCATTCTCTGGTAGAATATCGGGATCGTTCAATGATGGCGCAATTGGGATTGCCGGATATGAGAACACCCATTTCCTATGCGATGAGATATCCAGGGCGTATGCCGCTGGATCTACCTTCGTTGGATCTGACTGAGATCGCGAAGTTGACGTTTTGCAAGCCTGATCACGACCGATTCCCCTGCTTGAGTCTGGGCTATGAATCCCTGCGGATCGGCGGTACGATGCCGGCCACAATGAATGCCGCAAATGAAATCGCTGTCGAGGCCTTCTTGAACGGGGGTATCCGGTTCACCAACATCGCGGAGATCATTCGCGGCACGATGGACGTCCACACCACCAAAGACATCGAGACATTGGAAGACGCGCTGGAAGCAGATCGCTGGGCCCGAGAGAAAGCCGAATCGTTGGTAGTGGCGTTGGCACGCTAAGTTTACACGAAGGAGCATACACCGTGTTCATGGCATTTACCTGGTCCCCCGATACCGTCTGGTTGTTATTGCAGAAGGCATGGTGGTTCCTGGTCGTGCTGGGCGTGTTAGTCGCGTTCCATGAACTCGGGCATTTCTTGGCCGCTCGCTGGGTCGGCGTCAAGGTCCTCAAGTTTTCTCTTGGATTCGGACCAAAGCTCTTCGGCCGGACAATGGGTGAAACAGAATATTTGCTCTCGGCCATTCCGCTCGGTGGCTATGTGAAACTGTTCGGCGAAGATGAGACTGAGGCGACCACGCAGGAGGATCGTGCACGGTCGTTTGCCCACCAAGGATTGTGGGGTAAAGTCCTGATCGTCGCCGCGGGACCTGGGTTTAACTTCATTCTGGCTTATCTCATTTTTGCGGGATGGCTCGCGACCGGAGCTCCGCTTTTTGTCCCAACGTTCCAAGATCTCACTCCAGATATCGAAGCGATGGTCCCCGGCTCCCCGGCCGATACCGCAGGCATCCAAATCGGAGATCGTGTCAGCCGAGTCGACGGGCGCGACATTGCGACCAAAACAGAACTATTCGACGCTGTGGCGAAGAGCAACGGGCAGGCGCTGACGCTCGAGATCAAACGAGGAGATCAGGTCAAACCGCTGACGGTCACGCGCGCAATCGGCCACGGACCACAGGCCTCGGCACAAGAGCACGGATACTACCTGGGCGTCGAAGAAACACCGCCCCTCGTCACTTCAGTTATGCAAAGTTCTCCGGCGCCGAAGGCAGGGCTTCAAGCAGGGGACCATGTGGTCAAGATAGAGGGCCAGACGATCCATACGTGGTCCCAGATGACCGGTATCGTGAAAGAAAACCCCAACCGCCAGTTACAGGTGGAGGTCTTGCGGGAAGGGCAACGAGTTCCGCTTACCGTGACGCCCTCTGCTGAGAAGGCGATGGTCAACGGCCAGTCGGTCGAAGTCGGCAAGATCGGCATTTCAGGACCAGGCCGTTCGATCATGCGCTCCAGCACCCCACTGCTATCGCTCTATGACGGCTTAGGAGCCACGTGGGGGTGGACCGAACTGACCGCAATCGGCCTCTACAAGATGGTCGTGGGGGACATCTCCAGCAAAAACATCGGCGGCCCGCTGACGATCGCCAATATTTCAGGAGAAGCTGCCGCGCAGGGGGCCTCAAGTGTTGTCTTTCTCATCGCCATTCTGAGCATCAATCTCGGTGTCCTCAACCTGCTCCCCATCCCCATTCTCGACGGAGGCCATCTGCTGTTTTTCCTGATTGAGGGCATCCTCCGAAAACCCCTCGGCGAACGCCAGAGAGAAATCGCGCAACAGGCTGGCCTCGTGCTATTAGTGGGCGTCATGATTTTTGCATTTTGGAATGACCTTGAACGGATCTTCTCTCGTTAGCAGGATGCTGAACCAGCTTACTTTCTCACCCCCCCACCCCCGGCGCGCCAAGACGCACCGTTTCCCACGCTTCATTCTCGGCTCATCAAAATCCTCGCCGTCCCCTTCCTGGGACGAGCAACCCGGCAACTCGGGTCGGGCGGTTGAGAACCATTACACCTCCGGCTTTCTCTCGCATGCAACCTCTTCGGATGACTTATTTGAGCATCCTGGAAGACTCTCCTCCGTTAGATCGCTGCATTCATAGCCCATGCGGACCTCTCAAGTCTTAATCCCTACATTGCGAGAAGACCCGGGCGAAGCGGAAACCGTCAGCCATAAGCTCATGCTCCGAGCCGGTCTGATTCGCAAGGTGGCAGCCGGCATCTACACGTACCTCCCGCTCGGCCTCCGGGTCATCCGAAAAATAGAGCAGATCATTCGGGAGGAGATGAACCAGGCCGGCGCCCAAGAACTCCTCATGCCCATTGCCTCCCCCGCAGAACTGTGGCAAGAAACCGGCCGGTGGAGTTTTTACGGCAAGGAGCTGCTGCGCTTTAAGGATCGCCATGAGCGCGAGTTCTGCTTAGGCCCCACCCATGAGGAAGTGATCACCGACCTGTTCAGGCGCGAAATCCGTTCCTATCGACAGATGCCGCTGAACTTCTATCAGATTCAAACAAAGTTTCGCGACGAAATACGCCCTCGCTTCGGACTCATGCGGGGACGCGAGTTCATCATGAAGGATGCCTATAGCTTTGACCAGGACGAAGCGAGCGCCAAGCTCAGCTATCAGAAGATGTACGATACCTACCATCGTATTTTCACGCGCTGCGGCCTCACCTTCCGTGCGGTGGAAGCCGACACCGGCCTGATCGGCGGCAGCTCATCTCACGAGTTCATGGTGCTCGCCGATACGGGCGAGAACACCATTGTCTACAGTGACACCGGTACCTACGCCGCCAACGTCGAGCAGGCCGAAGTGCTTCCTCCTACTGACGTGGACACCGAGACCCCGCGTCCGCTGCGCACCGTCCAGACGCCTCACTGCCGGACAGTCGAAGAAGTCACGAGATTCTTGAACGTCTCACCCACGCGCCTCGTAAAGACGCTCCTTTACTCGACAGGAAAAGACACGGTCGCCGTGTTGGTACGGGGAGACCACGAGGCGAATCAGGTAAAGATTCAACGACTCATGCGAGTGACTGATCTTGAACTCACAACTCCCACTGTCGTCGAGCAAGTCACTGGCGCACCGGTAGGGTTTGCCGGTCCCGTTGGCCTGAAACACGTTCGAATTATTGCCGACCACGCTATTAAAGCTTTACGCAACGTGGTCGTCGGCGGCAATCAGATCGATACGCACTATGCCGATGCGAATTGGGATCGTGATTTTCAGGTCGAGCAGTTTGCCGATCTCCGTAGCGCCTGCGCAGGAGATCCGTCACCAAGAAAAGACGGGATATTGAAGGCGACGAAAGGCATCGAAGTCGGACATGTCTTTATGCTCGGCACCAAATACAGCGAAACTATGAAGGCCTCCTTCCTAGACCTTCATGGCAAAGAGTGCCTCGCCGTTATGGGATGCTACGGCATCGGCGTGGGACGCACTGCTGCCTCGGCGATCGAACAGTACCACGATGCAAAAGGCATTATCTGGCCCTTCCCAATCGCGCCATTCCACGTGCATCTCCTCCCGCTCACCCAATCAGCCCAGACATCCCAAGTCACGACACAGCTCTACAGCGAACTGCAGACAGCAGGGTTCGAGGTACTCTGGGATGACCGGGACGAACGAGCAGGCGTGAAGTTCAACGACGCGGACCTGATGGGAGCCCCCTTCCAAGTCGTCGTCGGAGATAAGGGCCTCGCCGAAGGAGTCGTGGAGGTCAAAACTTCAATCTCTGCCTCTAGGCACTTATGGTCACGTGGATTGTATTCACTCTTCATTGAGCATACGAATCCGGCAATGACCTTTGACGTCATGGCCAGGAGCCCATGTAATGCAAGCCAAGCCTATCCCCCAAAATCTTCAGGAACTTCAACAGAAAGTGACATTTGCCGAGAACGTCAAGCGCATCACCGACCAGATCCATGCTGCCAACGATCTTGACCATATTCTCCTCGACCTGCGTAAAGATATTCTCAGCATCTTCGATGCCGAAGACCTCACAATCTTCGCGTTCGATTCTGAAAAGAAAGAGATTTTCTCCAAAATCCCTCACATCGACAGCGTCGAGGAAATCCGCATTCCCATCACCGAACAAAGCCTGGCTGGATTCTGCGCAAAGTATCTCCGCCCAGTGAGCATCGCCGACGCCTATAACATCGCCGAGCTGCAAGGCGTTCATCCCTCACTCCTCCATGACACCTCCTACGACAAGCGGACTGGATTCAAGACGAAACAGGTCCTGACCTATCCGATCGTGGCGGATAACAAGTATTTGATGGGCGTCTTCCAACTCCTCAATAAAAAGAGCGGAGCACGATTCACCAGAAAAGACGAAGAATCCGTCGCGGAGATTGCAAAGGCACTCGGCATCGCCTTTTTCAATCTCCGCAAGATCTCGAAGAAAAACCCAACCAAGTTCGATCGTCTGGTCACGAACAACCGCATCACTCAGAGCGAATTGGACCAGGCGATTGCCGAGTCCCGGAAGGGCGTGTCGGACTTCGAGACCATCCTGATTGAAAGGTACAAGGTACCGAAACTCGAAATCGGAAAGTCGCTCGCCCAGTTTCACAAATGCCCCTACATTGAGTACAGCGATCGGACGATTGTCGATATCGAACTCTTGAAAAACCTGAACGTCGACTACCTCAAGAAAAACCACTGGATGCCCCTAAAACGAGACCGGACCGCCATCGAAATCTTGACGGACGACCCGGGCGATCTCGACCGCGTGGCGGATATTAAGCGGACCTTCCCCGGCCTTAACATTCGCTTTGCAATCAGCCTCCGCCGTGATATCGCTCAGTTCCTCGGTTCCGCTACAGGACAGGGAGATAGCAGCAGCACGCGAAAGTTAGATGAAAATGTCTCTGACATTCTCGGCGAACTCGTCAGCGAAGCCCAAGAGGCGGCGGCGGAAGATGCTGGAGGCGGACTCGACGAAAACGACAATGCCATCGTACGGCTAGCCAATCAGATCATCGCCGATGCCTATCGACAAGGCGCCTCTGATATTCACGTCGAACCCTATGGCGAAAAGCGTGAAACGCTTGTCCGGTTCCGGGTCGACGGCGACTGTTTCGAATATATGAAAATTCCGCAAAGCTATCGGCGCGCCATCGTGTCGCGCCTGAAGATCATGGCCAGCCTCGACATCGCAGAACGGCGCAAGCCTCAGGACGGCAAGATCAA
>VBOM01000173.1 GCA_005877535.1 Nitrospirota bacterium
CAACACTAGGTCCGGTTGCAATGTGACGATGGCTTCGATATTTGGCTGAGCATATCCGACTTTCGGTTTCTCCTTGGCCGCCGGCGGGTAATCGCAAAACTCCGTGACGCCGACAATCTCGTCATTTAACCCAATGGCATAAAGAATTTCGGTAATGCTTGGCGCGAGAGAGACCACTCGCGTGGGTGCCTTAGCCAGAAAGATTTTACGACCGAGATCGTCGACGAAGGTACGCGGAGTAATATTCGCCATGAAGGGCATGCCGGTGAGAATGCCCTGCTGTCGACGTGTCATATCCGCCTCGTCGGCTAGTGCAACCGAACCACCACTCCACGCCACAGCAGCAGAGACCACGAAAAGCATGGCAACCACGGCCGAACGGATATAGAGACGACTTCGAGTACCCAAACAAAAAATCCTCAAGGCCTGGACAGACCCTGAGGATTGCACCCGCAACTCATCCTCGCCAATTCCCCAGCCCACGAGGGAACCTCGGTCAACTCTCCAGGCAGGTCTTCTGGCTCATGGTTCACCCTACTCCCCGCGCCTTCCCATCTGAAGACGTGAACCGTGAAGCGTTATTCGTTACTCGTGAAGAATTTCTCCCACGGTTAACGTGTAACGGACAACGTTGAACGTCTCAAAGACAGTGGCTTCTACGGGTTTCGTCCCCACTTACAGCGGCGGGACCGCGAGGGACTTGCACCCTCTTCCCTTACCCAGGAGTCACAATGTGGAGGGCACTCTAGGAGACAAGGATGAAGGTTGTCAAGTTCATTAATGTCCGCCGGCCCCTCCCCTGCTCATGTTCTGACAGATATGTGTCCATGCCTATCTGCAAACAGAGCGAAAGACCAAGGCTTTTCAGGTCACCTCTCGGCATAGGCTTTGCTCACCTGTATGCTGGATGACTCTCTCATAGGATACAAGCTCACATGAATCGCCGGCCCAGCATGCACCGTCTACTTACGTTTACGTATCTATGAAGCACCTGATCATTAGCCTCGTCGTTATATGGGCCTTCTTCCAGATATCAAGTCTCATATGGTCCTCAAAGGGACAATCTCCCAGCCCCACCTTTACTCAACTTCTAGAGCCGCCGCAGTACCGTCTCACCAACCCCTATGAGAATGGCTACTACTATCTCCTCGGCTGTGCTGCAGATGTTTCTCTCGACCCGGCCAAGGTAGGTCATGAGATGTGGCTGGAAACCACCGTCGCTGCAGGCACTAGCGAATTCAACTACGACAAGCCGGGTCGCTCGGAGCTACGGATTCAGCTCCCCATGGAACAGGTCGTTCCTTCATGGAACTCCGAAAATCCAGTGAGGGAGTTCCGGAATATGAAACCACAGCTTCAGACTTTGACCGGTCGCGACCATACCTTATTGGCACGCTACGAGCACTGGCTCGCAATGCCTTTTGAGGATATGGGATTCGGGCACCAAGACACGCCCCGCTTCGTGGAAATTTTCGCTGCACACCGTTATTACATCGCCAACGGATTTTCTCGCAAGACGGTTTTGGGCATGCAGCGACTGAAGAAGGATATGCAAACGTGGCGGAGCCTACTTCGAGACGCGACGACCATCGCCACCAAAGTCATTGCGCAAATCGTCATCACCGACAATCTCCGCCTGCTCTCGGCTCTGTTGTCGCAACCCGCCGTCGATAAGACCGTATTGGCGATGACCCCCGACATTGCCCCTCCACTCACCACAGCAGAATCTTCGCTCCGCTGGCCGTTTCAACATCAATTCACACTCGCCGTCCATGGCGATCACACAGGTGAACTCACCACGGAAGGGCAAACTGAATCCCTCAATGCACACGAACAGTGGTTGGCGAGCACTGCTCGTCTTCCCGAACAGGCCTTCCGCCAGATCGCACATCCTCACGGACACTCGTTCCTTGGAATCACACTACAGACACGGGAGACCTGGGAAATGTATGCGACCTACTACGACGCGATGATCCACGCGACGGAAGCAGGACAGAACCGCCTGCCAAAACTTCACGAGCTTGCAGGCGCCACAGGCCAAGGCATCGTGGAGAACCTCGTTAGCCCTAACCCCTTCGAACCGGACTGGGATCCCTTCCACTATCAACTGAGGGAAACTGATGCCAGACTGCGCCTCGCTTCGCTGCAAGTAGTCTTACGGCGCCCGAGCGCACAGACTACCGTGCCCAATCGACTCGCTCAAGTCGGCTCATCCTACTATGATCCCTTTAGTGGATTACCGATGTTGTGGAGCCCAACCCAACAGAAAATCTATAGCGTGGGGAAAGACCGATACGACGATGGGGGCGACGCGAGTTTCGATATCAGCGTGCCTGCCATTGTCAGGTCTGGACCTAAAGAATCGCAGGCAGCTGCTCCAACCCGCCCTTCTGTCCGCCACTAGTCCATCAAGGTAGTAGAATATCACTCCGCAGGATGCTCAAAAAGTCCGTCAGCAAGGCCGCAGCCGGTGAAAGCACCGGAGGCGTAGCTCTTCTTACCCGCCCACCCCAAGCTGCCAAGACAGCTTGTTCTCCGAGTGGGCTACGTTGAGGATGCTTTCGAAGCGAGAACGAAGCAGGCGAACTTTTTCAGCATCCTATTAGCCTCGATAGCGCAGCTTGAGCAATAGGATCGCCCCTGTCAGAAGCAACGTAATGGCATTGGTCAGTATGATCGGCCAGGAATGCAGAACCAGTCCATACAGAAACCAGAGGCAGACGCCGGCTGAGAATATAGCCAGCATGCCCAGCGATACATCACCCGCAGACTTCGAGGTCCATGTCTTCTGCAACTGGGGCCAGAAGGCACAGGTGGTCAACATCCCTGCCGCATATCCAAGTAGATCGATTCCTGTCATCGCAAGTCACCCTTCCGCAATACCGATGTTCCTATGTTAGCTGGCCTAGCCCATCAATCCCGCTTGTCAAGACGAATAGCCCTGTGATACATTCTGACTCTCGTCAGCTCGCATCGATTCGACTAGATGAAGGAGTCTACCCGTGGCATTTACATGCGATCTCTGTAGCAAACGTCGCCAATCCGGCCATAACGTCAGTCACGCCAATAACAAGACCAAGCGGACCTTCAAACCCAACCTCCAACCAGTCAGGGCCCTAATCGACGGTCAGCCCAAACGCATTCGTGTCTGCACACGCTGTCTCCGTAGCGGCAGAGTCCAAAAAGCTGTTTAGCCGGCCGTTAAAACAGTCCGCAACCTCCACAACCGGTGCTCGAGTGCCAACGTATTTTCCCCCCAGCCTCCTAGGGGGAGGACCACAAGGTGCGTCCGTTCTGATCGGACAGCTTCACTGCAAACCGATCGTCGGGCGAGAGGGCCAGTTTTCGATTCCCATCGCGGCTCGTTAGCACCAGACCTACCTCACCGTTCTTGTCGAGTCCTAATCCGGCTCGCGTCTTTCCACTCGTATCCAGCAGGAGAAACTCTTCAGCATTCACTCCATTGATCTTCTGCGCCTTGACAGCTGAAGCAGCCAGCCACCACCCGCTTAAGGCCCCGCCCGTGATGCTTCCAAGCAACGTCACGACGACCAAGAACCCAAAATGCCCTCTGCTCACAACGCCTCCTTTCTATAACACACAAGTTTTAGCGCACGTGCTGCTGCCTCAATTCAATTTCCCGCAGGGATTGTGTGTAGGACCCCGCATATCTCCTGGCCCTGGGAAACTCGTCCACGAGATAGAAAAAAGGACTTGAAAGCGCATGCCTCTCAAGTCCTTCACCTCTTACACGTGACGCTGCACGCCTCACGTTTCACATCTTGGGTTGGAGCGGGCGATGGGATTTGAACCCACGACAACTAGCTTGGGAAGCTAGGACTCTACCACTGAGCTACGCCCGCTCGCTGAGTCGAATCCTACGCTGGGCCTCCACGCCAAGTCAAGAAACTCCTGGCAACTACCCCTGCAGTTCTACGAGCGCAAACTTTCGGCGGCCGACCTTCAGGCGATAGGATCGTCCAGCCACAATCGGTATAATGGCATTCGCATCGCTCTGTTTCTGTTCATCGACCTCTAAGCCACCCTGAATAATCAGCCGCCGGGCCTCGCTCTTACTCGGAACAAGTCCAGTCTTGGTCACCAGATCGACAAGACTGATCGTCTGCCCTTCACGCAGATCGACTAAGGCCAAAGTCACGCGCACATCCGGCTCGCTCGGAAATTCACGCTCCTGAAATTTCTGCTGAAAGGCCGCCCGCGCCTGCTGGCCCGCTTCCGCCCCGTGATACCGAGCAACAATAAAAGCCGCGAGCGACTGCTTCGCCTCCATCGGATGAGCAGCCTTGACTCCAACCAAATCCTCCGTCGTAAGCAGCTCGTAATACCGGAGCATCAACGTGTCACTGATCGACATGAGCTTCCCGAACATGTCGTTCGGTGTATCCTCCAGCGCAATGTAGTTGCCGAAGCTCTTGCTCATCTTGCGTACGCCATCGGTCCCTTCCAACAGCGGCATCGTGATGACCACCTGTGCCTCTTGGCCGTAACCCCGTTGCATCTCGCGCCCGACCAAGAGATTGAACTTCTGATCGGTGCCGCCCAGTTCGATATCGGACTTGAGCGCGACAGAATCGTAGCCCTGCACGAGCGGGTACATGAACTCATGGATACTGATGGGTTTCTGCTCGTGGTACCGCTTACGAAAATCGTCCCGCTCGAGAATCTGCGCGACACTGTACTGAGCACTCAGATGGATCAACCCTTCCGCCGTCATCGTACTCATCCACCGGCTGTTGAACTCCACCAAAGTCTTCGCAGGATCGAGAACTTTGAAGATCTGCCGTTCGTAGGTTTTCGCATTCTCCAGGACCTTCTCCTTCGAGAGCGCGACGCGTGTCTCCGATTGGCCGGTCGGATCGCCGATCATGCCGGTGAAATCGCCGATCAAGAAAATGACTTGATGCCCGAGTTCCTGAAAATGCTTGAGTTTGTGGATCAAGACCGTATGACCCAGATGCAGATCCGGCGCGGTCGGATCGAACCCTGCTTTCACGCGGAGGGGACGATTCTCTTTCAAGGCGCGTGTCAGCTTCGATTCGAGTTCGGCCCGTTGAATGACCTCCACGACTCCACGGAGAATCAACTCGAGTTGACGGGAGAGTTCGCTCATGTCGCCTTCTTCCCTCTGGCTATCGATATGCCATCCGGGGCTACCGTGAGCAATGGACGAATCCGTTCAAATTTCCTTTTTCCAATCCCTTTGACTGATCGCAATTCATCAAGGGAGTGAAAGGCTCCCACCGATTGTCGATACTCCACGATCCGTTCGGCCAACCGCGGACCGATTCCCGGCAGAGCGTCAAAGTCCTGATCCGTCGCTCGATTCAGATCGAGGAGGCCCTTGTAAGAACGTTTCGGAGCAGCACCAGTGGACTGCTGATCTGACAACGGGACGCCAGGGGATGGACTCACCGTGGTTGCGCGTTCGCTTCCGGAAGCAATCTCAGCCTTCGGCCCCTCGAGCGATCCGGCTCCAAGGTCGCGCGTTCGATCGAATGAGGTCGGCAGGGTCCACCCGATCCAGAAGACGACTCCCATAGTTGCCGCGAACATTCCGAGTTTGAGGAGGAGCGATTGCCACATTATTGCGTCCGCTTTCTCGCTTGGTGAATGGCCTTCCCTTCAACATCTTCAGCCGCTTCCATCATCCCTTCGGACAGCGTCGGATGTGCATGGATCATCTCCGCCATTTGCATCACCGTCGCGCCGACTTGCATCGCCATGGCCGCTTCATGCACCAGATCGGCTGCGTGGGCTCCGACGATATGCACGCCAAGAATCCTGCCGCTCGGTGACTCTGCGATGACCTTGAACAACCCCGTCGTATCCCCTGTCGCCTGCGCCTTCCCCAACCCAGCATATCGAAAACGTCCCACCGTAAGTGCCGTCTCGGAATTCTGCCCGGCAGCCTGAACTCGTTCTCGGGCTTGCAGTTCCGTCATCCCCACACGCCCGATCTCCGGCAGGGTAAAAATTCCGGCAGGGATGACATCGTAGCGGACCGTCGCCTGATGCCCCATGATATTCTCAACCGCGACTTTGCCCTGCGCCGAAGCCACGTGCGCCAACATAGCCTTGCCGACGACGTCGCCGATCGCATAAACCCCTGCCACATTCGTTTCCATCCGCTCGTTGACGAGAATTTCTCCGCGCCGTCCCACTTGAACACCATCTCGTCATCTTCCAGCGGCAAAACCCGAGACATCAACTCAACAATCGTCACCTCCGTCCCTAGACCGCTATAGAGCGCCGCGAACTCACAACCTTCGACACCCGCGCCGACAATCAGCAAACTGGCAGGAATGCGATCGAGGTCCAGGAGGTGCTGGCTGGTGAGTACCTGCTGCCCGTCGATCGGAAACTGTGGCAGGTTGGGCCAGGACGATCCAGTGGCAATCACTGTCGCATCAGCTTGAATATCACGCGTCGCACCATCGGCTACACTCACTGAGATTGTCTGCCGATCCCGCAGTGAACCAGTCCCCTGCACATGCTCGATATTCCACGCCTTGAAGAGCGTGGCAATGCCCTTCACGAGTGCCGCCACCACCCTATTCTTTCGGGCGACCATCCGAGCGAGATCGTAGGTGACTGGTCCTTGAACCAGCAGCCCTAAGTCTTCGGCTATTTTGACCTTGTCGCCAAGTTCGACGACCGATAGGAGGGCCTTACTGGGAATGCAGCCCCAATTCAAGCAGACGCCGCCCAGCGCGTGGGACTCAACGACTGTGACACGGGCGCCAAGCTGGGCCGCCCTGATCGCGGCAACATAGCCACCAGGTCCGGCGCCGAGAATGGCAATGTGTTTCTGGGAGGTCATCGAGTCATCGGCTCATTGCCGATTGATTCATTGCGAGAACTCGCCAACGATCCAATCACACAATGGTTCAATGATTCAATGCACAAATGATTCAATGTTTCTGGCCGGCAAGAAAGGTTTCATATTGTGCGGCGGTCATCAGCTTGTCCACGTCGCTCGGGTTCGACAGATCGATCACCACCATCCAGCCTTTGCCATAGGGATCGGAGTTCACCGCTTCCGGGTGGTCTTTCAAATCAGTATTGACCTTGCCAATGGTGCCACTCACGGGGGTATAGATCGTGGAGGTCGTCTTGGTCGATTCTACCTCACCAATCTGCTGCCCTGCCTTGACGACGGCACCAGGCTTCGGCATATCGATGAAAACGATATCGCCCAACGCATCTTGGGCAAAATGACTGATACCAACTGTGGCTTGTGTGCCGCTCACGCGCACCCATTCATGCTCATGGTGGTAACGGAGGTCTTTCGGAATCATGCGCGCTCCCCTTCGGAGAAGGTCTAGGTTGAGGTTATGATTAAGTGAGTGCCGAATGCTCGCTTCTAGCTACTCAACCTGGACCTTAGCCTCGACCTCCACGATTTTTTGGGATCGTAGTGGCCTGGCGCCTCTTTTGTCAAGGAAACGCTGACCCGTTCATCAGCAGCAGATGTGGCCCGACTTGCCCAACCTTCGCCGCGATTATGCCACTCACAGCCGTCACCAGTGATGACGGATCCACCGCGCCCAGGGTCATGCCCAGCCAGAGTTGCCGTTCATCCCCAGGCATCGGCGTCAATCGTTGTTGCACCGTTTCCAGTTTTGCCCTTTGCTCATCAGATCGTTCGGACATGCCCGGCTCTGGCTGAACAACCAGGTGGAGCCCGCGTTGCTTCGTCTCGAACACGTCTTCTCCATACTCCGTCAAGGCATCCACAGGCGAGAAGATCGCACGCTCATGCACGGCCACGGCAACCAGGAGTCCCGGGCGCGTCTGTCGCAACTGCTGGGTTAATCGTGCCACAAACCCAAGATAGGTCCTCGTCTTCCAGCCGGCCCAGCGCCATGCGTCTGGTGAGACAGGCTGATCGTGGCTGTCGAATGAAGGCTCAAATTGCACTTCGAACATCCGTCGCGACGTCGGGCTCCATTCCTCGGCAAATCCCTTGGTCCTTCTCGCCCCAACCACCAGCCCGTCGATGTCTGTGCTCAACAAATCCTGTGTCACCTCACCGACAAGACGTTGATATTCAGGGTGTAGCACATCGACACGACCGACAGGCTGGAACACCTGGTCTGTCCCGTTGGCCATGATGACGCCCCACTCAGGAGTCATCGTCGTCCATCCAGGCTCATGCAGATTAAACGCCGCCAACACCGCCATCCCTTTGGCATGGGCTGCCGGCACGATCACCGTAAAAAGATCCTCGATGACGGGCGCCTTTGACGTTTGGAAGTACACCCCCACGGGGCCTGACTGCATCGTTTCAAGAGAAGGAGATCCTGCCTCGACAATCAACGATGTCACCCCCGCTTCAGCAAGTTGCGCAATCCATAACCCGACATCAGGAATCGAGAGCCAGTACGCGCCAGGCAGCCAGAGCGCAATCTGCCGCCGTTCTAGCAAGGATGATAGACTGAGATTCCGGCGAAATTCATCCAGCCTATTGAGGGCGTGATACTCATAACTGTCGGTGCGCGAGGTGGATCGTGGTGCCTCCCCGACCAAGGCGCGATAGGCAGACAGGGCAGCCTGAAGGTCCCCACGCTCCTCATACGAACGTGCGAGCCACCAACGAGCTTCACTCAGCCTGGGAGAATCAGGATTAGAATCAACAAATCGTTGAAGAAGCGCACTGGCGAGTGGATAGCGCTCTTGTGCAAAGGCACGATAGGCTGACTCAAGGAGACGAGTCTGAGCATCCAGTGCCGGATCGATACCCGACGTGGCAGGCGAGACCGAAGGAGGGAACCGTGGCGCCAGATCGGCGCACCCCGGAAGGACCAAGAGCAGCACACACGAAATCCATCTCACAACTTCCGGCCAACGATGAACAGGAAAGGGCACAGCCGTTCACAGCCTAACAGGTGCGGAAAAACTGTTTTGGCATGCTAGAACTTCGAGGGATAGCACGTGTGGAACAAACCCATTCTGTCTGGTCCATCTCGTTAATCTAATACAATCAAACAAACCGGACAGACCGAACAGACCAAATGAACAAGATAGGCTGGTGGGCTTTTTCAGCATCCTGCTAGCCGACTGGCGTCCTTATCCGACTAAATCCATTTCGGGAAAAAAATATCCAATCTCGAACTTGGCAGTCTCCGGCGAATCTGATCCATGGACTGCGTTAAATTCGATGTTCGCCCCATGGGTCTTGCGAATCGTGCCCGCCACCGCCTTAGCCGGATCGGTCGCACCCATCAGCTCACGATTTTTCTTGATCGCGTTGTCACCCTGCAGGACCAGCACCACGGCCGGACCGGACACCATGAACGCGCAGAGACTATCGAAAAACGGGCGGGCCTTATGCACGGCATAAAACCCCTCGGCCGTCGATTTGGACAATTGCATCATGCGCATTGCGACAGGCTTCAGACCGGCTTTTTCATAGCGGGCAATAATGTCACCAATCGCGTGCTTCTTCACAGCATCAGGTTTGATGATGGCTAATGTTCGTTCACTCATAGGCTCAGGGGCTCCTCCAGACAGTTAAAGAATAGATTGAAGAACGCTGGCGCATTATATGTAGGTGATAATGGGCTTGCAAGGGTCGAGGTTCTATAACCATTAGGGCTTGCGTCAGGCTCTCGGCTATCGCAGTGCAGAGGAGTTCAAACGGCAGCAGAGTGGTTCGTAATTCACCTGCGTGTAAGGTCGTGTGCACCTGCATCTGGCCCCATTTCTAACTTGCAGTTCTTAGGTGTAGGTCGTCGTGTTATTGAGCGGATTTTTGATATTGAGCGGAAAAGAACGCGGTCACGTAACGATCTCATAGTCATGAGTCAGAGATCCTTGGCGGAAGTTTAAATTTGCGCTGGATATTCCTGTTTTCTGTTTGATTGGTATTCCCTTTTGATTCTTTGTAGTGAGATATGCCTCTATTACATTCCATGAATTCGCGACTCGTGTCATCCGAACATCTAATATAGACTGCTCCTTTCCCCCTTTCACATCGAGGACGAAACTTGCCTCACCACCACTTCCAGAATATGTAACGTGAAACCCACTCCAAAATCGCAACGTCACCTCTGATATTGGTCCAGCCAAGTTCATCACTTCAGGATTGGTCAACGCAAAACGCTTTGCTTCCTGGTAGGCGTCACTTTGAAGCGTAAAGACATAGAGCCCAATCAAGAGGGTCACTAGAAAAACTGCAACAATTGCTAAATGGCGGTGCGTAAAGCCTAAGAAGCCCTTTGGTGTGACCTTGCTCAAATCGCTCACCTATCTAGTGCAAGAATTTGGGTCTGGTCTTGCAATCACACATTCGCCTGTCCATGTCTACTCTCCATACCCAACACTCCGCATTGTACGCACGTATGACCTAAACGCAAGGATACCGATTGTTCAGTGCGGCGGCCCGGAGCTTCACGATGGTCCATGGGCTGCCGGTGCG
>VBOM01000493.1 GCA_005877535.1 Nitrospirota bacterium
ACGCCTTGAACCACGCCAGTCTGATTGACGGCATCCGACTCTGCAAGGCCACCAGGCTCCGCTATGCGCACTCCGATATGGCAGACCTGGAAGCCAAGCTGCGCGACGCGGCAACCTACCGGCTTCGCCTGATCGCGACAGACGGGGTCTTCTCCATGGATGGCGATCTCGCGAAGCTCGATCGGATCGTCGAGCTGGCGGATCGGTATGATGCAGCGGTGGTCGTGGACGACAGTCACGCGACCGGTGTGCTCGGGCGCAACGGGCGTGGCACGCCGGACCATTTCGGCGTCGCCGACCGAATCGAGATCATCACCAGCACGCTGGGAAAGACATTGGGCGGCGCGGCAGGCGGGTTTACTTCAGGACGAAAGGAAATCGTCGAGCTGTTGCGACAGCGGTCGCGACCCTACCTGTTTTCGAATTCACTCCCCCCGGTCATCGCCGCGGCGGCTCGACGGGCCGTGATCCTCGTGGCCCAAGGCGACCAGTTACGGGCCAGGCTGCGCGAGAACGCGGCTTTCTTCCGCGCGCAGCTTACCGCCCTCGGATTCCGACTCATTCCTGGCGAGCATCCGATCATCCCGATCATGTTGGGTGACGCTTCGCTCGCCACTAAAATGGCAGAGCGGCTTTTAGAGGAAGGGATCTATGTCGTGGGGTTCAGTTACCCGGTTGTGCCGGAAGGTCAGGCACGGATTCGTGTGCAGATGTCGGCGGCCCACACGCGCGAACAGCTTGAGCGAGCCAGCGCCGCCTTCGCAACGGTCGGTCGTGAACTGGGCGTGATCCCCTGAAGCGTTTGCCTGGTTCATCCGGTCTATTTGGTCTATCTGGTTTCTCTCGTTCACAACCAAACAAACCAGACCAACAAGATGAACTAGACGAACCGGGCTTCGCTTACTCCCGAATCGCCTGAGCACGCTTTTGCAGATAGGCGTTGCGCACGGCGGTATAGAGATCCAACGTCGCTTCCTCGAGGGGCCTGGTTTGACGCCATAGAATCCAAGCGTCTGCCCAAAATCCTCTTCCGGCGTAACCAGATCGACTTTTCTGGCGAGGTCGAAGAACCCGGCCAGTCCTGCCGTGCTATTGATCAGGAACCGCCCTACTTCGATGCCGGCACCTTTGACCTTGCCCTGAAACACATTGTTCAAAAAGCGGGGAGCGAACCGGAGATTGGAAAAGATGTTGCTGACGCCGACTTGGACCAGGTCGGGCATGACGAAGTTATATCCCTTCGCCACGGGCTTGAGCACAAATCGATCGAGCTTCAGGTTGAATTCGAAGATGTTGGCGTTCATCGGTTCCCAGGGATCATACTCCTCACCGGCTCCCTCATCGGCCCTGGCAAAGGGATCAATCGGTTCGTCCGATGGAGTCTCTGGCGGCGACGGGGGAACCGGTGCAGGAATCTGCTTCGCGACTGGCTTCGCGTCGCTCAACCCCTGTGACTGCACTGTGCCGGTTTTCCCTGCACAACCAGTGGCAAGCATCATCGCGAAGCCCAGCAGACAGAACCCCAGCAGACGAAAAGAAATCATCACCCCGGCCTCCTTTACCCACATCCTCCATGAAAATACCTACTCCGACCGCCAGCAAGCCGCTCGTCTGAGCAGTCCCTCGGTTCCGCCGACGCGCACTGTACCAAATGTCGAGGCAATCTCCAATCAATTCTTGTAAAATCTTGGCGTGGCGCGCGTGGCAAGCAAGGGTTCGAGGTTCGATAATCGACGTTTTCATGGACATCGAACCCCGAACTTGGAACTTCGGATCGCGCCCTCCCCGGAAGTCTCGCTCGTTTCGCTTGCGCGCAGGCTAGAAGCCTGTCCGACATTACCTTCGTGACGAGGCGAAGGAGGTGCGACCAGATGCGAGACCGCAGGCCCGGAAAAACCGGAGGTGTATTCGCTGGAATACAGTGAGGATTTTTTCGGGTCGAGAACGACGCAGATGGTTGCGTATCGTTCGCCGCAGTAGAACGGTCAATGTCGGACAGGCTTCTAAGATTGGAGCGCCGACTGGATGAACTCGGCCCATCGTCTGAAATAGGCGGCGCCCCCGACCTGGTAGGTGTTGTTGTGGTCGGCGCCGGGAATGACGTAGAAGAATTTGGGTGGCTTGGCCGC
>VBOM01000494.1 GCA_005877535.1 Nitrospirota bacterium
ACAGAAAGACGGCACGAGGATCGAGATCTTACAGTTGCCACTCGATCGATCGACGCGTCCTCGATACGACTTGACTCAATCACAAGGCCGCTTCATCGCCATCCACCGAGAATTCCTCGATCCCGCGACTATCCCGATTGGAACCAGAATCACCGTGACCGGCGAGGTCTCAGGCTCTATCACGCTCCCATTGGATGAAACGGACTATACCTATCCCGTCATCGACATCAAGCGTGTGCAAGTTTGGGCCGGATTGGAAGACGTGGCCCCCCGAATCCACCCCTATATGGGGCCAGGCCCCTATTGGGGGCCTTACTGGAGCCCATTCTGGCAACCTTGGCCGTATTGGTAAGCGAGAGGGGCGGGACTTGCACGACGAGCGAGACGAGCCGAACCTCCGATTCTGTTTTCTGCGGTGACATTTCTCGCAAGTCTCGCGCTTCTCGCGTGTCTCGCTTGTTCACCGCCCCGACGACCCGACGATCCGCTCAACACGATCGTCTCGCCCACCGAGGTCGAGGTACTTGTGATATTGGGCCAGTGCTTTCGGCAGGTCTTTCCGATGCAACTCATAGAAGACACCCAAGTTGTAGCGCGCTTCAGCATAGTCCGGCTTCAGCGCGACGGCTCGCTCGTAGGACTGCTCCGCCTCTTCAAGCCTATTCAGCTCGGTGTAGATCACACCCAGGTTCATATGCGCTTCGGCATACTCCGGGCGGTACCGCAAAACTTCGAGAAATTCCTGCTCCGCCTCCAAGGGACGGCCCTGGCTCCGATGAATAAAGGCGAGGTTATAGTGCGCGTCCACTAACGAAGGCTTCGCCGCAATGGCCTGTCTGTACGAATAGGCGGCTTCCACGAGCACGTTGTCTTTCTCCGCCACCCGCCCCGCCAGGTACCAAGCATCGGCATGCTTGGGATCGAGTTTGAGCAGCCGGCTCACCGTCTCTCGCGCTCCGCGACTGTCTCCCTGCGCCTCAACCAGCAATGCGAACCTCGGCCAGATCGTTCAAGGCATCGGGATAGCCCGGCTTCAGCTTGAGCGCGTAGGTGAAGGCATCGACAGCCTGAGCCGGCTTCTTCTCCTTGAAATAGATCACGCCGAGCAGATGGTGCGCTTCAGCTGAGGAGGGATTGAACTCGATGGCTTTTCTGGCGGCCTCGGATGCCGCTGCAAGGTTACCTTTTCGCAGCAGCTCGGTGCCTCGCTCGTAGTGACGCTGGGCGGCATCCGGTTGCTCAGCGGCCGCCAGAATCGGGACAAGAGGAGAAGTTACAGCCTGGCACAGGGCGAATAACACAATGGCTCTATGCAGGAGGAGGCGATTCACGGTCAGCCGACGCCTGTCATTTCTATCCCCTCAACCAACATTACTCATGCACGTTTCTGCTACAATCGCCGATCCCTGACTCAAGCGAAACGGGCGAGACTTGCGGGAGAATAGAGCGGGATGCGCGAGAGTTGATCTGGTTCATCTGGTCCATCTGGTCTGTCTAGTTCAACCAATCAAACAAGACCGACCAGATAAACAAAAAAGATCAGCCGATTCGACGAGAGGGGAGCGATCGCCGGCAGTCCCCGAGATGTATAGTTGCAGGACTTGCTCCCATTTTGATGCGAGCATCGATCGCCAGACGATCCATTGACTCATTCTGCAGATCCGTATATCATCGCGTATATACAAATCTGGTATGGAGGAGGACGCCCGCATGGCCACAAAGAAAACACGGCTCTTTATGAGCGGGAATAGTCAAGCCGTCCGAATTCCACGGGAGTTTCAACTCGACGGCAACGAAGTCGAGATTCAGCAACGCGGCAATACCCTCGTCATTCGCCCCAAAAAACTCTCGTGGGCTCCGCTCATGGACAGTCTCACGAAGTTCACGGCGGACTTCATGGAGCAGGGGCGGAGGCAACCCGCCATCCAAAAGCGGAAGCGGCCTTTCGCATGAAGCTGATGCTGGATACCGATATCTGTATCTACCTCATCAAGCAACATCCTCCCTCTGTACTCGAACGATTCCTCTCGCATCCGGTCGGCGATATCGGAATCTCCAGCATCACCGTGGCAGAACTCGATTACGGCGTGAGTAAGAGCCGGCATGCCACGAAGAATCGTACCGCCCTCGCCCAGTTTCTCTCTCCCCTTGCTGTCGCAGCGTTCGATCGAGACGCCGCAGCTGCCTATGGCCGGGTCCGTGCAACGCTTGAGCAAAAGGGGACACCCATTGGAGCGATGGATCTCTTAATCGCCGCTCACGCGCTTAGCATTGGTGTGCGCCTTGTGACCAACAATGCGAGAGAGTTTCGGCGCGTCCCCGCACTACGCGTTGAGAACTGGGTCTAACCCGCTCTACCCGCGCCTCTTCGCTGCAAGGGTGAGCAGAAATTACCTTAGCCAGGGGCGGTTCCTAGCCCGCAGGACGCTCAAAAAGGCCGTTCAGCAAGGCCACAGGCGAGTCGAAGCCGGAGGCGTACCCTCTGGGGCGCACGGTGCGACGAATAAGGAGCACCAAGTCTGTGCGCGCCGCCGAGTGGTGAGGCGGCCGGGTCCCCGTTGAGGGTCTGAACGAGCCGAGAACGAAGCTGGCGGACTTTTTCAGCGCCTTGCTA
>VBOM01000174.1 GCA_005877535.1 Nitrospirota bacterium
CCGTATTATTAACTCGAGTGACTTTATTTAGGACAGTCCCAAGATTTTTGATGCAAGCCCAAGAGCAACGGCAGCCGTTTCTCCGCCACCGAGATGCCCCTTACGGGTGCAGCTCCCAATTGCTGCCAGGCCCAGGGGGAATAGGCTCTGCCTGGACAATCTGGTTGAAATGACGCAGCAACGCACCGGGGGAAAAAGACGGCGTGGCAAATTCGCCTGGCCAGACGCGGGCGTGGTAGGCACGACAAACCAGCAGTTTCGTGCCATCGTTTTTGTTCGCGTATTCCCACGCCGCTTCTTCGCACAGCAAAGCGTAGGTCAGGATATCTGACATTTTGCCCAGGAACTCGTCCGCGACAAGCTCGGCTTTTTGGGGCTCTGCCCGCAGTTTTTTAAATGAATCCTCCATTGTGCCAGCCAGGGTGGATAAATTGATTTTTTCGCCGTTCATCGCGGCGGGTAATAGATCGCGGACCGACGCAATTTTTTCAAGGAAAAGCCTGTCACCTGGTTCGGCGCCGGCAATCATGCGCATTAGCTCAAGCGCCTGGATCTGCTCCGGCCCTTCCCAGACCGGCAGGACCATGGCGTCGCGAAACTGGCGGGCGGTGGCGTAATCTTCCGTATAGCCGTTGCCGCCGACAAGTTCCAGCGCCTTCTGCGCGCACCACACAGCCTGTTCAGCCGTGCGGAATTTAGCCAGCGCAGTGACGATCCGCATCCAAGGCTCTTTCCCGGAATCCTTCGCGGCGTCGTCAAAGCTGCGCGCCGCTTCGAACGCTAGCGCCGATCCCGCCATCCACTGCAGGGCGATATCCAGTATGCGTTTTTGGATCATCGGGCGTTCAATCAGCTTTTTGCCAAACGTTTCCCGGTTGGCCGCCCAGCAAAGCGACTCCATATAAGCACGGCGCATCACGCCAGCAGCTCCCATGGAGTTATGAGCCCGTGAGCAGCCCAGCGCCGTCATCATCGCTTTCAGACCCTGCCCCACGGGAGCGATTTCATAGGCCAGCGCAGCCTGCAGATCGACTTCAACGGTAGGCAGGCCTCGGGTTCCCAGTTTGCGCTTCAGGTGCGTGATAGCTAAGTTATTGCCGACAGTCCAGTCTTCGTCGATATGGCTGGGTACAAGGTAAAGCCCCAGACCCTTGCCGCCGGCCGTCGCTCCTGCGGCGCGCGCTGTCTTGATGCCCATGAATTTTTTAAATCCGAACGCGCTGGTGAACCAGTTGTGACCCTGCAGGCGATAGCTTCCGTCGTCCTGCCTGATGGCTGTTGTAACCGTGCTGCCGATATCGCTGCCGCTGTGGCGTTCCGTGGCCCATGTGCCGCAAATGGCGGTTTCGCCGTCTGTGCGCAGGATTTCCGGCAGGTATTTGTCTTTCACGGCCTGCGGCGCCAGCCGGTCCAGAACATATGCGGTCGGATGCGTCATGGCGAAGGGACAGCCGGTGGCGATGTCGGATTGTGCCACCATATACATTGAGACGAAAGGCAGGATATGCGACTCGGAAGCAGACTTGTCAAAACACACAGCCACGATGCCGCTTTTATATAGTTGCTGTTGGCATTCCTCATATTCCCGGTTCAGGCGGATTTCGTTGCGCCGTCCGGTGGGGGCTGTCCGGTGATCGGGCAAATCCTTTAGGGCGGGCGGGAAATCCTGGTCGCTCTGTTCGGCCTGGCGGTCTAACCTATCCCCGGCGAAGGCCCCGAGCTGGCCCAGAACCTCGCTCCGGCGTTGCAAAAGCCCCGGTGCCGCCCGCTCAAGAAATAGGTGCAGGTTGGCGTCTGTATCGAAAAAATTAAGGCCGCGGACACGTTGGGGGAAAGAAGGTTCCTGTTGTTTATGTTTACTGCCGCCTTCGCTCATGGCTGATGTTTTATCGAGAGTCTAGGAACTGCTGGCTAGCGATGCGCTCAGGAAAGTTCGATATAACCCCATCAACGTCAAGAGAGAATGCGTGTTGGATATCGCTGGGAGCGTCTGCCGTGTAGACGAACACAAGCAAATCCGCACGGTGGAATGCGTCCACGAGAGGACGCGTGGCCTTGTCGTGGCGAAGACCGACGTAGGAAGGTCCGTACTTAACCGCACGGGCGACGGAGGCGCGGGACAGGCCTCTGAAGAGCACCATAAGAGAGGCCGCTGGATGGGCCGTCCGAACATGTTTCAATTCGTCATGCAAGAAGGAAGCATAGATGACAGGGTCTCTGAACCCAGCCTCGCGCACCGTGTCAACAGTCTGCTGCGCCACTCCTTTGATCTTGAGTTCTAACATCAGCCCTGCTTTTCCTTCGACTACCTTTAGCACTTCCTCAAGCGTTGGAATGTGTTCGCCGTTCGCTGTGTTCAACTTCTTGACTTCCTGTAGTGACAAGCGATCGACCCGACCCTTTCCATTGGTCGTCCGATTCACTGTCTCATCATGGAGGACTACGAGTACGCCGTCCGCCGTGCAACGCACGTCAATCTCCACGAAATCGACTCCGAGTGCGATCCCTTTCTGAATCGCGGCCAACGTATTTTCGTGGGCGTGGCCCGCGGCCCCACGATGGCCGATTCTCAACACCCGCCGCATGAAGTCTCCTTGGAACATTGGCCGAAGAAGTAAACCAAGCTGGGGTTACTGGATCGGTGGCGCAAATCGAAGATTGTGGGCATCCAGACTTGCGAGATACTCCTTCATGCGTTTTTGCTCATGGTTTTTCACAAATTCGATCACCTTGCGATCAATTTCCAGCAACCCGAGTCCAGAGGGAATTTCGTCTGGGCAGATGACAAATAGGTTCACGCCCCGCTCCTTGGCTTTCGCCTGGGCTTCCTTGACGCGGTAGTGGATGTACCGCTGGTTCAACCGTAAGAAGTTGTTCAATTCCAGAAGGTCTCGCAAGGGATATGGCTCGGTACGAATACGGTCCCTTGGAACATTGAGAAAGATGAATATAGTATCGCACCCCAAGTTGAAGGCTTCCTCGACCGGAAGGGGATTGGCGAGATCGGCATCAAGGTACCGGTAGCTGTCCATTTCAACCATCTCAAACAATGGGTACAGGGCCATGGATGCGCGAATCCGTTTAAAGAAGAGGTCGTGCTTGGCTTTCTGGCTTCGCGTGTCCTCGCTCCCGTCCATAGCGAGGTCGGGATCTTTATTGGAAAAGACCACAGTCGCTCCGTCTTCGTACCGTTCAGTGATGATGTGCCAGACGATAGGGCTTGCGAGCACCTTCTGCAGATCAATCTGCTCGCCCAGTCTCGCCAGAAGTGGGAGGGGATCGAGGAAAGCTTTCAATCTCTTGAATTCAAAATACTTATCCATCTCGTCGAACGCCTCCCGGATCTCAGGCGCCTGCACGAGCCGCCGAAAAGATTTCTGTTGGGACGCAAAAGCATCCATGAGGCGAAAGACGAAGCTCAAGGTACGGCCTGCTATGCGAAACGGCATGCGCAGACATAAAGACAGGACCAAAGGCAGGAATTTGATGGCCCTCCTGAGATCATGGAGAATCGATCCGCTCGGCCCCCAGCCTTGACTTACTTGTGGAACGACCCCTAAGACACGCGCTAGTTTTTCCTGGAGGAATGGATGGACTTCATAGATTGCTTCCGGGGAGGTGATATAGTCTTCCCAGATGCGGAGAGTTTTCGCGGCACCTACTACACCGGGATTCTCGACAAATCCGAGAGCATTGCAGGTTCCGGCGGAGGAACTCACAATATGGGTGGGACAGAAGCCGGCATGGACCACTTCCGCTGCCGCAACCGCTTGGATAACGGCTTTACACCCGCCCCCGCAAAAAACAAACAGGATGTTCCCATACTTATTCGATTGATGATCAGACATGCGAATTCTCCGGGCGTGCGTGCTTGGAACACCTCTGTGGTGCGGACACCTCTCTGCTGCGCTGCCCAAGCCGTGGATGTGCTATGGCACCCGGAGCACTGCGCGCTCCACCTGCGCCAGGATGCGAGGGACCCGACCCGATGAACACGTATGACGTCTGCATTGTGGGAGCAGGGGTCGTAGGGTGCGCAATCGCCAGAGAGTTGATGCGCCGGCACTGGGACACGCCCCTCCGCGTCGTTGTTCTCGAGCAACACAATCGCGTGGCGGAGGAGACCAGCGGGCGCAACAGCGGCGTGCTCCATAGCGGAATCCACGAACATCCCTGTTCGCTGAAGGGACAGCTGGCTCGAGAGGGGAGCGCGCTGGCGGTCTCGTACGCATTAGAGCATGGCATCCCGCTGCTGAGAACGGGAATGGTCATCGCCATTTCGTGGGATGATATCCGGCGCGGTCTCTGGCGAGAGGTGTCCACGCTACGGCGGCTTTTCGTCAACGCCTGGAGGACGAACATCCGGGTATCGTTCTTAACGCCGTCGGGGTTGCGTGCGTGGGAGCCGAAACTCCGCGCCTGTTGCGGTATTGTCATCCCAAGCGTCTCAATCATAGACCCTCTGGCCTTTGTACAGGCTCTAAAGACCGACTCGGAAGCGACTGGTGTCGAATATGCGTTCAACAACCGGGTGATTGGCATCGATGAAGACGCCACCGCTTACATCGTCACCACCGATCGTCAGAGTATCCGCGCAGCTTGCCTGATTAATGCTGCAGGGCTCCACGCCGACGATGTCGCTGCCCTCGCCTTACGCTATAAAAAGTATACCATCTGCCCGGTGCGGGGTGAGTATTACGAACTGGTCACCCCGGAGAAAAAAAGCCTCATCGGACGCCTGGTGTATCCCGCTTTACCTCCTCAAGCGACCGGCAAGGGAATTCATTTCAGCCCCCGCCCGAACGGACAGTTGTTCGTGGGACCGAATGAGGTGGCAATCCAAGACAAGACGGACTACACGTCGCGCAAGACGCCACCCAGCTTGTTCGTCGAGGCCTTGCAGAAATTCCTCCCGGCCCTCGAAGAAGGCGATCTGGAGTGGGCCTACTCCGGAATCCGTCCCTGTGTCATCACCGGCGACGGGCGCAAGAGCGACTTCATCATCGCCTTAGACAGGGAGAACCCGCCACTCATCAATCTGGTAGGAATCGAGTCGCCGGGGCTATCCGCGGCCTTAGCGATCGCCAAACATGTTGCCGAACTGCTCTGCGTTCAGAAGCGGTTCAATCCGTCCAGGGGTCGATCCCTCTCATCTCACGACGCCCGAATGTGTTGAAGGTGCAGCCGCTCCTTTTCTTCCTTCTTCTCCCTCGCGCAAGACCCGATGGAGTGTCTTGCCAAGAAGGGTTCGTGGTAGCTCACTACGAAACTCAAAGTGCTTTGGAACTTTATATGAGGCCAAGTATCGCCGACAGTGCTTCACGAGGTCGTGCTCGGAAATTTCGTTCGTGGATGGAACGACAACCGCCTTGACTGATTCGCTCCCGTCCCCCGACAACACGCCAATGACCGCGGCTTCTCGTACCTCAGGGTGGAGCAGTAACACCTTTTCGATTTCTGAGGGATAGACATTGAAGCCTGAAGTGGAAAGGATCATGTCCTTCTTCCGATCCACGATGTAGAAGAAGCCGTCTTCATCCATGCGTGCCATGTCGCCGGTTGCGAGCCACCCCTCGGGCTTCAGCACATGTATCGTCTCCACAGGGTTGTTCCAGTACCCCTCCATCACTTGCGGACCTCGTACCCAAAGTTCACCGATTCCTCCAACCGGGACGTCCTGGCCTGTCTCATCAACGATTTTCGCCTCGGTGTTTGCAATGGGCAATCCAATGGAATGCTTCACCGAAAGACCGCGTGGGATGTTGCAGTGCGTCACAGGAGAAGCCTCCGAAAGACCGTATCCCTCTATAATAAGCTGGCCGGTTCGCTCCTTGAATTTCTTGAGGAGTTCGTACGGGAGTGCGGCCCCACCGCAAATGCAGAACTTCGCCGTTGCGAGGTCTTTCTCAGCAGAGGTATCCAAGAGTTTCCTCACGAGCAGAGGGACCATTGCGACCACGGTCGGTCGTTTCTTATGAATGAGAGAGAGCAGCATCTGCATATTGCGGGGATCTGGCACGAGCACCATACATCCACCGACGGCCAGGCAAATATTCTGCGTGACCGTCATTCCGAGCACATGAAAGAGCGGAAGCGCTGCCAGAAAACTCTCTCTGCGTTCGGCAGGAGAAAACCAGCTGATGAGTTGCCGAATGTTGGCCGTCAGGTTGCGGTGACGCAGCTCCGCGCCTTTGGACACCCCGGTGGTGCCTCCTGTGTACTGGAGGACCGCGATATCGTCAGGGGTCACGATTGGAAGCTCCCCCAACGCGACGGGGTTCACGCAGTCCAGAACATCGTGGAAAAACAGCGTCGTACCCCTGGCTGGAATCTCAACTGGCGGTCGGCCGTTTCGATGTTGATAGATATACTTCACGATCGTCGTCATGAAATCGGTGATCCGCGTGACGATGATTGTCTCCAGATCGAGATGCTGGATCTTCTGATACATCATGTCGAGCACCACGATCGCTCGCGCCCCAGCGTCTCGAAGCTGGTGAGACAGTTCGTATCCCGTGTAGGTCGGGTTGCAGGCCACGACGATCCCCCCAGCCCGCAAAATGCCGAAGTAGGCGATGACTGCCTGTGGAGAATTCGGGAGACAGAGGGCCACGCGATCGCCTTTACGAATTCCCAACGTTGCAAGGCCGCAGGCGAATCGCTCAACGAGAACGTGGCATTCCTGGTACGACAGGTTCTTGCCGAAAAAATAGAGAGCCGGCCGACGTGAATATCGCTGTGCGCTCCTGGAGAACATCGCCAAGAGCGTCTCGGGAGAAAGAGAAAGCTCGTGGGGAACTCCCTCGGGATAATGTAAGAACCACGGTTGTTCAGGCATGAGGCCCTCCGTTTAGGTTGGCTCAAGAAATTTCCGGCACTACCACCCTCCGTTCGAGAGAGCCGGACAGGGCTCGAAGCGTTTGCCATACTTGATTGCCAGCGATTCCAGTTCCTGGGCTACCTGTCCTTGCGTCATAGTTTGCCGAGCCCAGGTGAGAAGTCCGCCACGGAACGCAGGGAACCCGATCCCATACGTCAATGCAAAATCAACCTGCCAGGCATGTTCCACGATCTTGTCATTCAGACAGCGCACCGCTTCGTCGACCATTGGATAAAACAGGCGTTGGTGAAGGGTGTCGTCGGAGATGGAGCCAGCTTCTGAGGGATTGTCGCGACGATAGTTCGCGACTGCGTCG
>VBOM01000175.1 GCA_005877535.1 Nitrospirota bacterium
TTCCCGACTTCGTCTGTTCTTCTTCGAGCCCGACCATCCGATGGCCGGTCGTGTCGCACCAGGCCGGCATGTCCTGCTTGATGCCTTCGTCGTCCGAGACGACTTCAAGGACCTGGCCCAACGTCAGTTCTTTGATCTTTTTCGATGTCATGATAATCGGCATCGGGCAAAAGTACCCGAGCGTATCGAGCTTCACATCGGCTTGAATCAATTCTTTGCTCCACAAAAGAGGCGCGGAACTCAGGCGACTTGGTCACTACGCGTCTCGCCTTTCACGCCCTTCGCGCCTGTCTCGCTCATTCAAATGAACAAATTCACACTGCCTTGTTTGGCCTCCGCGAGATAGGTAGTCACCCCCGCAAACTGATCGATACCCTCGATGAGCGTATCTTTCGTGATCCCCATCAGCCCCATAGTCGTCGTGCAGGCAATAAAGTGGACACCGAGGTCCAGCGCCGTCTCCATAAGTTCTGGCACACCCGGCATCCGGTTTTGCTTCATGACCTTTTGCATCATCTTCGTACCCAGCCCCCAGAAATGGAATCGCGAGAGGGGAAGGCTGTCTGCGCCCCCTTTATTCAGCAAGCCGAACATCTGACGAAGCCAGTCTTTAGCAGAGCTGGTCGCGCCTTTCCGGCGAATGGCATTGAGACCCCAGAACGTGAAAAAGACGGTGACCTGCATCCCCATGGCGGCGGCCCCGGTGGCGATGATGAACGCCGCCATCGCTCTGTCCATGTCGCCGCTCAGCAGCACGATCGTCACCTTGTCAGGCTTAGAGACCTGTAGGTTTGCCAACGCCACCGCTGGATCGATCTGCGCTATTGTCATAACACCCTCTTTCCTGTCAGGCCCGCATGAATTTGGCGATTTCAAGGGGATTTTCACTATAGTCTCCGCTTCTTTTTCTTGTCAAGACAACAACCTTGACCCCACTCAGCACGCCGGATATAGTTCCAGACGAACCGATGATCCCTCCCATCTCATGCTTTCCATGAACAGCGACCTCATCACCGAGATCAAGCCTTCCAGGAGTGCACCGCTCTTCGGCTTCTGGTATCCCGCTTGTCTGAGCAGCGAACTCGCTCCCGACAGCCTGAAAGGGACTGTTCTGTTGGGCCTCCCGATCCTCGTCTCCAAGACATTACAGGGTGCGGTCGCTGCCATGCGCGACATTTGTCCCCATCGCGGGATGCCGCTGTCCTTCGGCAAAATGGAAGGCGACTGTGTCAAATGTGCCTATCATGGTTGGCAATTCGACCAGGCAGGCCGTTGCCGAGGAATTCCTGCGCTGGTCGAAAATTCCCCCATTCATGTCGACAAAATCGGCATCACCACCTATCCCTGCCGCGAACGGGACGGCTACGTGTGGGTGTTCATTCCCGACCCTCAACAATCGAACCAGATCATTCCGGACGTGCCTCCTCTGCCGCTCCCCTCGTCTCCCTACCGGATGATTCACATCTCGACGCTGTTGGATTGCGCCCTCGACGACGGCATCGTCGGCTTGATGGACCCGGCTCACGGCCCCTTTGTGCATCAAAGCTCCTGGTGGCGCACCCAGGCGAGCATGCACGAAAAGGCCAAAACCTTTGAACCGATTCCCAACGGTTTCCGCATGGTGCCGCACGCTCCCTCAACAAATAGTGGACCGTACAAAGTCCTCAACCTGTTTTACGGCGGGCCGCTGACGACGACCATCGACTTTGTGCTGCCCAACCAGCGATTCGAATTCGTCCAGTGCGGATCGCTCTTCGTGTCTAGCCGCGCCACGGTCACGCCGATCAATGAACAGCAATGCCGCATCGACTTTACCGCAGCGTGGAACTGCCTCAGCTGGGTTCCATTTTCCAAGACCATTTTTCGCTATTTCGCTAACATTTTCATGACACAGGATCGAGACGCGATGGAACGCCAGGCGGTGGGATTACGCTACAAACCGGCCTTGATGCTCATCGACGATGCCGATACGCCGGCAAAATGGTACTACAAGTTGAAAGCCGCACATCTTGCGTCGGTGCAAACCGGACAGCCCCTCGACCATCCGCTCAAAGAAAGAGTCACGCTTCGGTGGAAGAGCTGATGCTCGGACAAGGCACGACTCGGTGCGCCAGGGATGGGCGAATCAGAAGTCTGGGCTTTTTGAGCATCCTGCACTGTATTCTCCTGTTGTCCTAGACGTGCGGATCTTTGAACTATCACCGTACCATAATAGTTTTTCGCAGCCTGCTAGCCACTCATTTCGCACCCATCTGCACTCGCCCGCATTATTCATGAGCGCTTCTGCTGCAATCGCCGATCCGCTGCTACGACAAGCCTTCGGCCGGCGGGCTCGCCCCTCGGACCCTCAACGTACTGCACGAGTACGCATCGGGTCCTCACGGCTCCGCGCGCCGGTCTCGCGACGCGGCTCAGCAATTTCGCGACGAATCGTCATGAATAATGCAGGCTAAAAGCCCCATCGCTTGCCGAATCTGGGCGCGCGAACCGAGTAACACCACAATATCACCTGCCATCAACCGAGTCTTCTCCGACGGATTCGCTTGCGTTACCCCGGCGTGCGTCCATGCGATCACCGAAGCACCCGTGCGTGGAAGGAGAGCAATCTCAGCCAACGTTTTCCCTCCCGCAGGGGAGTCGTCGTCGATGCGGCAGGTTTCGACCTCCACCCCGGTCAAGGTCTCGCCACGAGGATGATCCGCGAATCCCGGCAATTCGCTGCGACGAAGCAAGGCGTACCCTTCACGGCGGACTAGCTCAGCCTTTTGCGTCACAAAGTCCTGCGGCAGTTTGTAGGTGCGGAGCACCAAGGAAAAGATCTCGATGGAGGTTCCGAATTCCTCGGGCACCACATCATCCGCGCCAAGTTGGTGCAGCTCCTCCAAGTCGCGCAGATAGCGAGTCCGCACGACAACATGGAGTTTGGGGTTGAGTCCCTTGGCGACCTGCACTGTCCGCCTGGTGATAAACGGATCCGAAATGGCGACCACCAACACCTTCGCGTCCTCGATCTTCATATGCCGCAACACATTCGGATTCGTGGCATCGCCGTAATAGACTGGCACCCCGTGTTTCGCTTCACGGTTGACGGTATCACCGTCGAGATCCAAGGCGAGATACGGGATCTCTGTGTCGCCGAGGACGCGGGCGAGATTCCTCCCGTTCAATCCATATCCAACAATAATGACGTGGTCCTTTATCCGAATCTGCTTCCCTACGGTCTGCAGGACATGGGCGGTGGTACGACTAGGCAACCAATGATGAAGCCGCTGCCAGGCCTCCGCGCGGCGGGCCAGGTGCGGCGACCACTGCATGAGAAATGGCGTCACGATCATGGAGAGCACCGAAACAGCGAGAAAGACCTGATACGGATCACCCCGCAAGAAACCGCTTTCCTGCCCTTGCTGCGCCAGCAAGAAACTAAACTCTCCGACCTGGGCCAGTGCGATGCCCACCATAATCGCAGAACGTGGGGGGACCTCCGCCAACAAGACTGCCCCGGCCCCTGCGACAAATTTCACCAACAGAATCGTCACTAGTAGTCCGGCCACCGGCAGCGGATGCTCGAACAACACCCGCCAGTCCATGAGGATGCCAATCGACACGAAGAAGAGACTATTGAAACTGTCGCGGAACGGTAACACTTCGGCCATAGCCTGATGACTGTACTCCGATCCCGAAATGACCAACCCGGCAATGAACGCGCCCAGCGCCAACGAAATACCGCCGAGCGTGGTGAGCCACGCAATGCCGAGACAGGAGACGATGATCGTCAGCAAGAACAACTCACGGCTGCGGCTGCGGACGATATGTCCCAACAGCTTGGGGACCAGATACCAGGCCGCTGCAATGACGAGCAAGACAACAAGAACCGACTTCCCCAAGGTGAACAGAATCGCCAGCCCTCCTCCATCCGACTGGCTGGCAAGAATTGGGGTCAACAGCATCATAGGTACGACGGCCAAATCCTGAAGGACGAGAATTCCGATCGTGGCCCGGCCATGGATCGAGTCCAACGAGAATTCGATGCCGATGGTGAAAAGGAGCAGGACGATACCAATCTCCGCCAATACTTGGACCGTGCCGATGTCTGAGATGAGATTCAACCCATGGGGGCCGATCAGTGCGCCGGCAACCAAGAACCCCGCGATCGAGGGAAGCCGGAACTGGTGGAATACGAAGACGACGGCGATCGACACCGTGAAGATCACGAGCAGATTTGCAAGCACGCCGTAGTCAGTCATAACAGAAATCGGTCAGGTGTGAGGAGTGAGGGGGTCATGCGAGGGAAATGCTTCGAACGTTTCACGCCTCACGTTTTATTGGTTCAAGCGGAGAATACCCCAGCAGCGGGGAGGGAACAAGGCAAAGCTGCTTGTTCAACAGAGGCCATTTCGCATGGTGGCTTCACGAGATGAACGAGCGAGGCAGATTATGATCCGTAGCCATTATTTTCGCCTTCAACGGCGTCACCGCCACGCAATGTATGGTGGCGGAGGATTCCCGAGCCAGTATCCGCGCAGCAATAGCGTCCAGCATGAAGGTCCTCACGCTAGAAGCCTTTCCGATATTGCCGTTCGTGACGAGGCGAATGAGATGCTGCCATATGCGAGGCGCAGGCCCGGGAAAACCGGAGGCGTATTCGCTGGAACACGTTGAGGATTTTTTCTGACCGAGAACGACGCAGATGATCGTGGATCGTTCGCCGCAGTAGAACAGTCACTGTCGGACAGGCTCCTAACCACCACCCATCCTATTCCCCGAACAACCGACGGAAGTCGATCTCGTCCTGCAGAATTTGGAAGTTGTGCGCCTCGAATCGATTGAGCCATTGGTCTCGGCTAATCGGCCAGGTGAGCCATTTAGCCACCTCCCCCGTCGGTAGCAAGACCCCCCTCGAAAGATGAATAGACAGCTTTGGCTCTGGCGGAATAGCTTGACATCACTATCGGTGAGTATAATAAACGAGGTGATCGATGATGCAAGGTCTGTCTGTTCCACCGTCTCAAGGGAGATGCTCTATGCAGCCCGCCCATGTGCTCATGATTGCCGCTACGATCCTCACCCTGTCCTCAACGCCGGCATTCTCCGATACGACGGTCGCCTCCGATCCCTTCCTGATGCGGGAATGCCCTCAAGCCGATGGGAGCGCCCTCTACACCAACAAGGATTTGCCTGGCTGCAAACTAATGACACTAAAAGAACTGTCGGTCGTGCCCTCGCTGGATGACATGCCAACCTATCGCCCCACCGTGGCGACGGCTCCTCACTACGATATTCCTTCATACTCCGACCGCAATCAGACCGGTATGAGCGGCGGAGGACAGACCGTTCCCGATTGGGCCAAAGATTGGCATGCCAGCATCGCCTCGACCGGGTCCGTTCAAGCTGAAGTCTGCTCCATGTATGGAGAGTGGATCCATCTCGTTCAGAAAACCCGTGGCGGGGTCTTTTTCGGAACAGATCCTTCGTATGGCGGAGATCCTTCGGGGAGAAATCAACGGGGCGCAAGCTATTCGTTTTACGATCAAGCGCGGTATTCGACCCTATCAAGAATATTCGGGCCAGGATTTATACCGATCGGCTGTCAATAACGAGTTGCTTCAGGGCAAGAGACTGTGGGGTGCCAGGCTATCGTAGGGCTTGGTACCCTTTATTTTTCATAGAACTTCCGATACCACTCGACGAAACGGGGAATCCCTACCTCGATGGGCGTCACCGGCTTGAATCCGACATCGCGTGACAGATCCTCAATATCGGCATACGTAGCAGGAACGTCACCAGGCTGTATCGGCATCAGTTTCTTCTTCGCCTGTTTCCCAATCGCCTGTTCCAGCACCTCGATAAAGCGCAGCAGTTCGACTGGTTGATGATTACCGATATTATAGATCCGCGCCGGCGCTGAGCTGGTTCCGGGATCCGGTCTGTCACCGGACCAGGCTTGATTCGCCGTGGCCGGATGATCGAGGGTTCGGATCACTCCTTCGACGATGTCATCGACATAGGTAAAGTCCCGGCGCATCTTTCCGTGGTTGTAGACCTCGATCGGTTTCCCCTCCAAAATCGCCTTCGTAAAGATGAAGAGGGCCATATCGGGCCTCCCCCATGGCCCATAGACCGTGAAAAACCGCAGACCCGTGCAGGGAATCCGATAGAGATGCGCATAGCAATGGGCCATGAGTTCATTGGCTTTCTTGCTGGCCGCATAGAGAGAGACCGGATGATCGACGTTGTCATGAATCGAAAACGGCATCCGGGTATTGCCACCGTAGACGGAACTCGACGAGGCATAGACGAGGTGCTCGACCTTCGCCTGTCGGCAGCCTTCCAGTATGTTCAGAAACCCATCAATGTTGCTATCCGTATAGGCATGCGGGTTCACGAGCGAATAGCGCACACCAGCTTGTGCCGCCAGGTGAACCACCTTTGTAATCGGCTGATTGGCAAAGAGCCGCCGCATTTTCACCCGGTCGGCCAGATCGGTTTTGGTGAAGGTAAACTGCTTGAAGGGTTTCAGCTTCGCCAGCCTCGCCTTCTTCAGTCGCACGTCATAGTAGTCGTTGACGTTATCGAGCCCGATGACTCGCTCGCCTCGCTCCAGCAACCTGGCCGCTGTATGAAAGCCAATGAATCCGGCGACACCAGTGACGAGAATCGGGGCCTGCTGCATTTTGCGCGTGGTCATAGTCGGTCCTTGTCGATGTATCTAGATGGTGTGGTGCGGCTACTGGCTCTCATAAACGGAGGATCGCTGTGGTCAAGCCGGTGGAGCGACAGAGGCGTCAGGGCTTCCCCGGTCGTCAGCGGTTCCACCAGCCCGTCGGTCCTGCGATGAAACAGATCCAACGCATGAGCGTAATGATACCCGCATCCTTGCTTGACGAGAAGTTCTTTGAGAGTTTCCGGCCGTTCCCAGTGGGCCGTCAGCAGCGCTGTGCGGGCGGGATTCCGTTGGCTGAACATGAACGAGAGATGGTCCGGATACCAATCTGCGCCGCCGGTGGCATACGACACAAAAAGCTTGGCCTGTGCCGCCGCACACACATCGGCAAGATACGTATTCGTGAGATAGCCGTTTTCTCCCACGTCGAGCCATTTCCCTGGATGCGACAAGGCCGCGTGGGCCGCACAGCCACGGATTTCGAGCAGTTGTTGTTGTGAAGCAAACACCAGCGGGATCGGCCCATGCTTCTGCGCGAGCGATTGGATCACTCCGTCCTTGAGGGCGGACTTCCCGCTATTCGTCGGCCCGCTGTCCGCATGCACGAGCACATTATAGCCACGATCGGCGATGAGATAGCAGTTGCGCGGCATCTCTAGATCGCAGGGGTCTTCGCCGTAGAACGGCACGGAGTACACGGCCCCTCCTTCGAACGCCCAACTTTCTCCATGCGCCAATTCGATCACACGGCCAAACCCCAGTTCTCGCAGGAGCGATAAATAATCGTAGGAGAGCGTGCGCCGATCCCTTCGGCTCGGCACGATGATCGGCATGTCTTTGGGCAGGTGCAAGAGCGTGCGCGGATCCACATGATCGTCGTGATCATGGGTCAAGAAGACGGCAGCCGGTTTGGGCAGCAGCGATCCCCAGAGCGACGGGACGGAGGATTCCGCAAACCAGGGCAGCAGCCAGGGATCGAACAACAGCACCTGGTCCCGTTGCCGATACAACAGCGCGGCATGGCCGAGATGGACCGTGTCTTTATCTTGCAGCGTCTCAAACCAGCGGGACCTGACGGAGGAGGTGTTCGAGCTGACCAAGCACTCATGCTGATGAAGAGATTCGATCAATCGCGTGAGCAGACGTTCTCCATCTCGCCCCGAGGTCGCCACCACCGTGTTGATTTCGTCGGTCTGATGTGTGCCGTCCAGGAACCCCAATATCTTTCCCACCAACGGCCCCAACTGTCGCTGCTCGAACGCGATCGGAATCGCCTGCCGCTTCACGGAATGGAAGATTCGGAGCCCGTCGTTGGTGACCGTGGCGGATTTGGTAGGGTCGGTCGGAAACTCCCATTGAAACGTACCGTCCGGCTTCCGCCCACAACGAATGTGCTGCTGCAGATAGGGGCGGGCGCTGATTACCTCCGCATAGGCATCTTCCAATCGCCGTTGACGATCGGGATCGTCGAGCGGGGCCCGCTTGGAAAAGACATCGCTGATGGCCGTATCGATCGCGCTGGAGAGGAGGCCATGGGCCTCATGGAGACTGGCAACGACTTCTGGTGCCACCCCTCCAACAAAGGGAAAGGGCCCGGGAGGGTCCGCGCTCTCCAATTGAACCCAGGCCCAGGGTGCGAGGCTGAGATACTGGTTTTTCGGCAAACTGTCCCAAATCTTCATGCTGGTCAGGCGGAAGACGTAAGGCGTAAGAGGATCGCCCCTCCGTCTGTGACCCCGTTATTCGCAACCATCGCCCCACCCCTCACGCCTTACCCCTTACGTGTGAATTCTAGTTTACTGATCGCAAGTTCGTACAACGCTTGAATGACAATCCCGTCGGGATCGCAAAAGTAAAATGAATAACTGCCGTCACGATGCTGCTTCGGCGGTTTCATAACCCGCCCACCCAGCTGCGGCAGACGTGGTTCGACCTCCCGATACATCCGGTCGACTGCCTCAGGGCTCTCAAGGATCACGCCGATGTGATCCAGCGATTGCCCCGTTAAAGGCTGATACTCGGCGAGCTCGGACGCTGGAATCTGATGTAAGGCGAAATTATCCGATCCGGAACTGAAATACACATTGTCGGGGTCGGGCTCCCACACCACCTTCATCCCCAGCAACTGCTCATAGAACATGCGAGAACGAGCGAGGTTCGTGACGCGTAACGCCACATGACGTAATCCTCGATGGAACGGAGCACTCATGGTCATCCTCAATCGTGTCCGTATAGTAGGGAGCCACCTTGGCTCCGTCAATTGAAAATCCCTAGCAGGATGCTGAAAAAGTCCGCCAGCAGGGGGGATGGCTCGGTGAGCCCCCTGGGCTCGCGCAACGCGCGGTCTCAGAAGAACAGGAGGGGAGCAGCCAGACCATCCTTCTTGCTCGCAGAACGCGCACGATAAAACGGTGCTCGTCCGATGCGCGCAGTGAAGGACAGTCCGGCGACTCCCTTAGGAGAGAAAGTGTGATGTTGCAGAGAAGGAAACAAGAGGCCCTCGCCACGGGCTAGTGGCACGTCTCGGCGTGCCAGTGGGTGGGCGGGTGAGAAGTCTGGCCATTTTGAGCATCCTGCGAGAGTCTTCTACTCTTGTACCACATTTGTGGACCATCGAAGTTCTCGCGTTCCCACAGAGTTTTCCCGCAGCCTGCTAGGATGCCGAGTGGGGCCCGGCGCGCCTCAATCGGACCGGTAGCTGCGCTTCCTCTCCCGGCTATGGTACGATCCTCAGGCTTCCGATCTTGAACAAGGAGCCCGCCACGATGTCTGTCCGACCCTTGCTTGTTTCGACTCTGCTATGTGTCCTGTTCAACATGTCCCCGCTCTTTGCAGCCGACCAACCACCGCAGGCCCTGGTCACGCCACCAATGGGCAAAGACGGTGCGCCGATGGTCGAGGTCCCGGCAGGCTCGTTTCCCATGGGTGTCCCACAAGGCGATCGGGATGGAGGAGGCGATGAATATCCACGCCATGACGTGTTTGTGGACACCTTCTTTATCGATAAATTCGAGGTGACGAACGGCCGCTATCTGGAGTTCGTCAGAGCCTCAGGCCATCGGGTCCCACAAAATTCCAAGAACCCGACGCGAAACCTCTGGCAAGGAGACGCCATCTCTGACTCATTGTCCGATCGACCCGTGATCAATGTGGATTGGTTTGACGCCGAATCCTATTGCGCCTGGGCGGGCAAACGACTCCCGACCGAAGCCGAATGGGAAAAGGCGGCAAAGGGCACCGCCGATCGCCGATTCCCCTGGGGCAATGTCGAACCGACGGTCAAACATCTCAACATTGATCACGGGTCGATCGGATAGTGAGTCAGAGATGGCGTCTCCACCCCCACGGTTCGCATCTTTACCCGCGTAGACAGCAATCCGACGATCAGGAACGAATCGACCGGTTTCCGCTGCGCCATGGACGCAAAGTAAGAATTTGATCATTGCACCATTGCCGATTGACTCATTGGGTATGAAGATCTTAGGTCGAGCAGAGGAATTAAAGGCAGGGACCAAGAGATTCGCAATTCGTATCGTTCGGTTGTCCCAATCTCTACCTAAAACCGACGAAGCATGAGTCATCGGCAATCAGGTATTGCGTTGCAGAAAGAAGCCAATGAACTTCTCGCCATCTTCGCGGCCTCACAGGTAACAGCACGTTCC
>VBOM01000176.1 GCA_005877535.1 Nitrospirota bacterium
CGATGGGACTGGCTCTCACACGTTCGATTCGTTTCAGACGATGGGTTGTACGATCGGGAAGCCGCTCACTCTTATGACTTGGTCTATCACTGGGTGCGCTATGACAGCGGTGACATAGCAGTCGGATTGGCCGAACGCATGAATGGGATCAGCCGAATTCTCCGGGGAGGAGGCAATGCGTTCGTCATCGGTCCGGAACAGCTCGGTCAGCATGGCGAGTCCCATGGACTCCACGTCTGCTGGGAAGAACCGGTCGAACAGCTCCCCACCTTTCTGATGCATCGCACGATCCTGCCGAAAGCACGGCTCAGGGCTGGTCTGACACTATTCCACATGAAGAAGGTTTAGCAGGATGCTGAAAATGCCTATCAGCGACGGAGGCCTGGCGCATGAAGCGCAAGAACCGGCTGGCTGCACTTGTTTATTTGGTCTATTTGGTCGAACTAGTCTGACCAGATGAACAAAACACACCAGCTAAACCAGATCAACCCGCCTTGCCAGTCTCGCTCGGCTATGTTGCGGGGGCATTATGAGTGAGCCGACTCCAAAACAGGTTGCCGGCGAGGCCCCGAACGATAAGATCGTCATCTATTGGGAACGGGAGTATTCGACTGCCATCGCGCCGGAGAGACTGAAGCTAGACTTCATGCCGCATCGGCCACTATTGTCTGGGATGTCGCTGAACGAGCAACGGACTGTGGCGGTCGAGGGCTACAAAGTGATTCCCGACGATTGTGGACCGGTGCGAACAGTGGGCCAGTACGGCTGGCTCATTCGGTCTCCGGTGGACTGCAAGATTCGCCGAACGGCCGATGGGGTCAAGTGGCAAGCGCCGCCGATCTTGGAGGAAGAGAGAATTCTTGGCTACAAGTCGTTTTCCGGGACTTACGTCGATTTGATCTTGAACAGCGGGTATCCCAAGCTCTGCTGCGGCATTCGGTTCTACTATCCCAAGCAGGTGGGATTGATGATGAAGGATGTGCCGAACCACTTCTATCACTACCCTGACCGGACGTTTTTCGTATGGGAGGGGGTAAAGACTCAAGAGTATAAACGCACGCCGAATATGTACGACTGGCTTCCGGACTATGACGCCTTCACCGCCAACTTTCTCTTACAACTCACGAGGCCGACGACCATCAAGCGGGGTGACCCCATCGGCATCGTGGTTCCGGTGATGCTCCCGAAACAATTCACATTAGAAGAACTCACGCCGCGCGGGTGAGTTCTTCGCAGGGGATGGTTTCCATCCGATCGTCCTTCTGGTCCACAGACAAATGACGTACCAAGGTTGTGGTGATCCAACCACGAGTCGCGTCTTGCAGCTTGACAGGATTCCTCCTGCCTCAGTAAGATGAAGGAACCTTTAATGCTCATCCTGCGAGGTGAGCAAGGAGTATCTATGGGCTTCAGTCAGGTTTGTGTCTATCCGTACCCCAACCTTCTCGTCGGATCTCGATGAGAGGGTTTTTTTATGCCCGCTAGAAGACGTGAAATGTGAAAGGTGAAACGTTAGACGTAAAGTATGAAGCGTGAGATGTTGTATGGATGTCGTACGGTTGGAGTGAGGCGATGATGCCGAGTAGCGACAGGCAAACCGAGCGGTTGGTGATGGATGCGGGAGATATCGCGCGCGCGGTCACCCGCATTGCCCATGAAATTCTCGAACGGAATAAGGCCGTACAGGCGCTGGCGTTGATAGGGATTCGAACCGGGGGAGTACATCTGGCCCATCGACTGGTGAGGCGTATCCAAGAGATTGAAGCGGCGGCGGTGCCGATCGGCGAGTTGGACATTACCCTCTATCGGGACGACCTTTCCTTGCGGAAGGAGCAACCGATTCTCCGCAAGACGTCGGTCCCGTTTGATATTTCTGACAAGATCATTGTGTTGGTCGATGACGTGCTGTTTACGGGTCGGACCATTCGTGCAGCGATGGATGGGTTGATCGATTTGGGACGACCGGCAGAAATTCAACTTGCCGTTCTGGTCGACCGAGGTCATCGTCAGTTGCCGATCAAGGCGACGTATATCGGGAAAAATATTCCGACGTCACGGGAAGAAAAGGTCCAGGTGCTTTTGGAAGAACAAGGCGAAGATGATCGGGTGGTGATCTCGAAGGCCTAGCCCGCGGCCGAAGCCCCGTGGTAGTAGTCGATCGGCGATTGCAGCAGAAGTGTTCATGAGTCATGCGAGCGAGGGGGAGGGAACGATGAGTCTCAAACGCAAAGATCTCTTGAGCCTAGCCTCGCTGTCGGTGGATGAGATCCGGTTAATCTTACAGACTGCCGATTCGTTCAAGGAAGTGACAGGTCGGGAAATCAAGAAGGTCCCGGCACTCCGAGGGCGCACCGTGGTGAACCTGTTCTTTGAGCCCAGTACCAGGACACGCACCTCATTCGAGCTGGCGGCGAAACGGCTGAGCGCGGATGTGATCAACTTCTCGCCGTCATCCAGCAGTGTGGTTAAAGGGGAAACAGTGCTCGATACTGCACGCAATATCGAGGCGATGCAGGCGGATATTATCGTCTTGCGTCACCCCTCGGCTGGTGCGGCCGAGGCCCTGGCCCGCGGGGTGAAGTCTTCGGTGATCAATGCAGGAGACGGGTGGCATGAGCATCCGACGCAAGGCCTGTTGGATCTGTACACGATTCGCGAGCGTGGATTGTCGTTCGAGGGGCTTCGGGTGGCGATCGTCGGAGATATCGCTCATAGCCGTGTGGCTCGTTCGAACATTCATGCGCTCGTGAAGTTGGGGGCGGACGTTCGGGTGGTAGGGCCGCCGACGATGATGCCCTGTGGGGTGGACAAACTAGGCGCGCGCGTCTACTACAACTTCGACGAGGCGCTGTGCGGTGTGCAGGTCATCATGATGTTGCGATTACAGCTCGAACGGCAGGGAATTGCGCTGTTTCCGACCATCCGAGAATATGCGCGGCTCTACGGGTTGACGGCCGAGCGGGTCAAGTTGGCCGATTCTGGGGCGATTGTGATGCATCCGGGCCCGATCAATCGCGGGGTCGAGATTGCTCCGGAGGTGGCCGATAGTTTGTCGTCAGTGATTCTGGATCAGGTCGCGAACGGCGTAGCCGTTCGCATGGGCATTCTCTATCTCTTGTCAGGAGCAAACTGAATCGTGGCTATTCACATTGCAGGCGGGCACGTGATCGATCCGGGGCGGCTCAATGGCGTGGCCGATGTGCTGATCGATGAGGGCCGAGTCGTTGCGATAGGCCCTCACCTCAAAGTTCCCGCGGGGGCCACGAAAATTGACGCCATGGGACGATTGGTCCTTCCCGGCTTCATCGATCTCCATGTCCATTTCCGGGAGCCGGGCTTCGAATACAAAGAGTCGATCCAGAGCGGAGCGGCGGCGGCGGTGGCCGGCGGCTTCACCTCGGTCTGTTGTATGCCCAATACGAATCCCGTCAATGACAATCAAGCGATTACAGAATTCATGCTCGATCGTGCGCGGGTAGCTGGGCTGGCGAATGTGTTTCCGATTGGCGCGATTACGAAAGGCTCTGAGGGGAAGGAGCTGGCGGAGCTCGGAGACTTGCGGCGTGCCGGCTGTGTCGCGATCTCGGATGACGGGAAGCCGGTGATGAATAGCCTGGTCATGCGACGAGCGATGGAGTATGCATTGGCCTTCGACATGCCGGTGGTCGATCATTGCGAAGATCTGCATCTCGCCGAAGGGGGCTGTATGAACGAAGGGGCCATCTCGACCGAGTTGGGGCTCCCCGGGATGCCGGCCGCGGCAGAAGATGTGATGGTAGCGCGTAATGTCGCCTTGGCGGAACTGACCGGGGCTCGGTTGCACCTGGCGCATATTAGTACAGAGGGATCGGTCAGGATGGTGCGGGAGGCCAAGTCACGCGGACTAAAAGTAACAGCCGAGGCCTGCCCCCATCACTTTTCCATCACGGAAGAAGTGGTCCGAGGCTATAATACCTATGCCAAAATGAACCCCCCGCTTCGGACGTGGAAGGATGTGCAGGCAATCAAAGAAGGTCTTCGGGATGGCACGATTGATGTCATCGCCACGGATCATGCTCCGCATGCAACTCAGGAAAAACAACTGGGATTTACTGAAGCGCCGTTCGGGATCGTTGGACTGGAGACGGCGCTACCATTAACCTTCGCGCTGGTAGAGGAGGGGGTCTTGTCATTGGAGTCGGCAGTCGATAAGTTGAGTACGGCTCCGGCGAAGGTGTTTGGATTGGCCAAAGGCACGTTGGCGATTGGGGCCGATGCCGATGTGGCGGTCGTCGACCAGCAGGAACAGTGGGAGGTCGATCCGACCAAGTTTCGCTCAAAGAGCCGAAATACCCCGTTTGCCGGATGGAAGGTGAAGGGCCTGGTAACGACGACTATCGTGGGTGGCCGGGTGGTGTTTGAGGCCAGCCAGGCAGAGCAGTAGCTCGGTGCTGCGTACTTCCCGTTGGGGGATGGTCTGTTGCCTCACTCTTGAATGGCTGGCGTTGGGAGTATGGGTCGGCGGGTTAGTGGTGCTCATCGGAGCGGTCATTCCAGCAGTCTTTAATACGTTCGGCGGACAGGATTCAGGCGGATTATTTCTGACGCGGGCGTTTGAGGGCTATCATCGCTTCGTGATCGGGGCGCTGGCGATCCTGTGTGCCGCATCGTGGTATCGCTGGTGGAGTGGAGATCCGGCTGTGGCGGTCAGTCTGGGCGAGATGATGTTGTTGGCGGTGATGGTGGTGACCGCAGGCATTATTATTGTGTGGCTGCATCCACGTGCCGAGGCGCTTCAAGCTCAAGCCTTTGCGGTTCAAGAGGAGGCGGCGAAGAAGGCGGCCTTCGAAGCATTGTTTCGTATTCTTCTGCCGGTTCGGTGGCTCTACATGATCAATCTTGTACTGGGAATTTTCCTGATCGGATTCAAAACTAAACGGTCTCTCTACCGGGACGGAGTGGTTTCGTGAAAAAAGCGTTGTTAGCACTGGCAGACGGCACGATTTTCGAGGGCCGTGCCATCGGATACGAAGGGGAGACGGTGGGAGAAGTCGTGTTTAACACGGCCATGACCGGATACCAGGAAGTCTTGACCGATCCCTCGTATAAGGGACAAATCATCACCATGACCTCTCCCCATATCGGAAACTATGGAATGACACCGGAGGATGCCGAGTCGCGGCGGATTTGGGCTGAGGGATTCATCGTGAAAGAGGCGAGCCAACTCGCCAGTAACTGGCGTAGCCGACAGCTGGTACAAGACTATTTACATGAGGCGAAGATTGTTGGCATTGAGGGGCTGGATACGCGGGCCCTGACCCGCCACTTGCGCGAACATGGTTCGCAGCAGGGCCTCATCACTCATGTCGACGGGGATTCCCGCCGGATCGTCGAGAAGGCACAGGCGGCTCCGAGCATCATTGGTCGTGATCTGGCGACGGCCGTTACTTGTGGGCAGGCCTATCGATGGACGGAAGGATCAGGCGAGTGGGCACCCTCGCTCGGCGACAAGCCACGGGTCCGCGCAAGTAGGCGGTGGCATGTCGTCGCCTTTGATTTCGGAGTGAAACTGAATATCCTTCGCCGATTGGTAGATGTGGGGTGTGACGTGACCGTCGTTCCGGCTTCGGCCACCTCGACGCAGGTTGAAGCCCTCAAACCCGATGGGATCTTCCTGTCGAACGGTCCAGGAGACCCAGAGGGGGTGCCCTACGCGATCGAGGCGGTGCGACAATTGATTGGACGCCATCCGATTTTTGGTATTTGTTTAGGGCATCAGATTCTCGGTCTCGCGCTGGGACTCAAGACCTATAAGCTGAAGTTCGGCCATCATGGGGCGAATCATCCAGTCATGGACCTCCGCACCAGACGAGTCGAGATCACGTCGCAAAACCACAATTTTGCGGTACAAATAGTCCACCCAATCAGTGCGATGCCGGAACGACCGCCCGTCATCGATACGACGTTCGGTGAAGTCGTCGTGACACATCTGAGT
>VBOM01000177.1 GCA_005877535.1 Nitrospirota bacterium
CCCCGGAACATGGCGTCGATCCGCATTCGCAGGCCCGATTCCTCGGCCAGTTGAAGGAGGAGTTTGAGGGTTTCGTCCGTGATTCGATTCTTCGAGTAGTCCAGAAAAATCCCCTCTGCCCCGGCCGTCATACGTGTGCCGCGAGTGGGATCCTCCGCAAAGAGAGTTCGCAGATGAAATTGCAGCACCTTCTCGTAGTGGGTTTGGAGAGCCTTCCAAGCCTTACGGTTGCTCAGCGGTTCAATTCGCTCGCTTCTGGTACTCACTCCTACCTGTGTGGCCATTGGTACTCCTTTCGTATTCTGTCTTCTCTGAGAACGTGCCTCTTGCGGCAGCGGGAGGAGCCGATCACCGGTCTGCTCCCACAGGCCAAACCCGCCGATGAACGCATTGACGTTGTCGCCCTCCCGGCAACTCGGAGGTTGCCCTTTTAGTTTCCTGACATTTCCTACTCCCAAAACCACGATCTCTGGTTCCAGCGCGGCAATGAGGCGACCGAGCACGTCCGCTACCTGCTGCCGCCATTTCTTTTTGCCCAGCCAATCGCATCCGCAGACGCCGTCAGAGTCTTCGAAGGTGCCCCTTTTGTAAGGGGAAGGCGTTACTTTCTGGACCATCACCTCCGGCCTTCAACTTGCTATGACCTCCTTGAGTGCAGCACTCTTGGAAGTGATCACCTCCATCAGTTCGTTCCAGGACTTCACGAACGACTTCGCCCCTTCGTCCTGAAGCTGAGCGGCCAGGGTGTCGACATCAATTCCGGCCTTACCGAACTGCGCTAACACTTCCTCGCAGTCGCCACCGTCTGCCGGCAGGATCGTGCCCAAGTCGCCGTGATCGGCAAGGGCTTTCAACGTACCCTCCGGCATCGTGTTCACCGTGAAAGGCGCGGCGAGGGCCTTGATGTAGAGGACGTCGGACGCCTTGAGATCCTTGGTTCCCGTGCTGGCCCAGAGGAGCCGTTGGGGACGCGCGCCGGCGTTGAACACGCGCTGCCAGCGGGGGGAAGCAAGCAACGCGCGGTACGCCTTGTACGTACGCATCGCGATGGCGATGCCGAGCTGGTTGCGCAGCAAGTCCGGCACCTTCCCCGTAACGGCGGCATCCCAACGGCTGATGAACAGCGAGGCGACCGATCCGACATTGGGGTTGAGTCCCGCATCTATGCGCCGTTCGATGCCACGTAAAAACGCCTCAGCGGCCGCCACGTAGTGCTCGCGCGAGAACAGCAGGGTGACGTTTATCGGGATGCCGGCAAAGATCGCCTCCTCGATCGCGGGCAGGCCTTCCTTGGTTCCAGGAATTTTGATGAACAGGTTAGGCCGCCCCGCCCGCGCGTGCAGATCCTCGGCTGCAGCCAGAGTGCTGGCTGTGTCGTACGCCAGCAAGGGCGACACTTCCAAGGATACCCACCCATCCACACCGTCCGTCTTGTCGTAGACAGGTCGAAACAAGTCGGCGGCCCGGGTGATGTCCTCCAGTGCGAGGTCGAAAAAGAGCGCCTCGCCCGATTTGCCCCTACTCAGCTTCTCGCGGATCGCGGCGTCATACGCAGAGCTGTGTTCGATGGCGTGGTCAAAGATCGTCGGATTCGACGTGAGCCCCGTTACCGAGAGTTCGGTGACGTAGCGCTTGAGTGTGCCGCTGTTAAGCAGGTCGCGTGTGATGTTATCAAGCCAGAGGCTCTGACCGAGATTGTGAAGCAATTGTGTTGCTTTCATCATGTCACCTCTGTTTCGTGGCCCGCGAGCCATGCGGGCACATCAGTGAATAAAGTTATCTCACGTGTCTGGACCGAACAGAATGTTCCAGGCCGTCGGCCAGGAGGACAATGGCGTTCAAGTTCGTGATATCGCCTCCAGCAGCGGGTAGAAGAGCATGCTGTTCTCTCGGCTGAACAACACAATCTCACACGATTCCGGAGAGAACGTGCGGCGCAAAGTCCTTGCGCACTTCACCCCGGCAAATCCGCCTCCGATGATGATGACCCTCGTCGTCCACGCGATGTCGGTGCGGCCCGTGTGACGCCTGGTAACGCTCCACTCCGTCTCGCTGTGACGGATCAACCACAGCTCAGCGCGCTCTGCAGACATGTTCTGTGAAGCGCGATAGTCGCTCATGCATCCTCCTCCGAGCTGTGCCAGCCACCCGCAAGGAACCGAGTCGCCTCCGAGGGTCCCAGGTGTTCGTTTCGTTCTGGTACAGTCGCGAATGTCATGGCGCTTGTCCTCCGCTCCATTTCGCTAAATGCCGCCGGCCAGGCCCTGCGAGCGGGCGACCTGTGCCTTGGCGGCGGCCACGATCTGCTCAGGAGAGAATCCAAATTTGCGCTGTAACTCCTTGAGCGGCGCTGAGGCGCCGAAGGTCTTCATGCCTATGACAGTACCGTCGCGCCCGGTGTATTGACTCCAGCCGAACGTGGACGCCTGTTCCACCGCGACACGGGCTGTGACGCTCGGTGGGATGACAAGGTCGCGGTAGGCCTGGCTTTGCTGCTCGAACAATTCCCAGGAGGGCATGCTCACCACGCGGGCATTCGTGCCATCACCCTTCATCTGCTCGTAGGCTGCAACGCAGAGCGAGACCTCGCTCCCACTGGCCAACAGCAACACATCGGGAGTTCCACCGGCATCGGCGAGCACGTAGGCGCCCTTCGCCGCGCCGGAAGCCGTTGCGTACTTCGTGCGATCCAGCGTCGGCAACGCCTGCCGCGACAAGACCAACAGCGCCGGCTCATGCCGCAGTTGCATGATGATCCGCCAGGCTTCGACGACTTCGTTGGCATCCGCCGGTCGGAACACAATGAGATTCGGAGCCGAAGTGGAAGTTCCGGCCGCCATATGATCCGGCTGCGAAATCTCCCGCCCCGTCGAACGTGAGCCGGGTCTTGGTCGAGGGTGCCAGATCCGCCGAACCGCCGATCAACCACGGCACATGTTTCGCGATGGCATTCAACACCTTGCCTGAGGAATCCCGCGAGGCGAGTCCTTTGGCATCTGCAGGAAACGTCGGCAGGTCCTGGTCCCAGCCTTCCGGCAGGCGGCGGTGTTGCATTCGATCGAGTTGGTCGGCGAGCTCCGGGTATTGGCGCCCGTAGCCGGCAAACTTTTCCATCCAGGCCTCACGTCCATGACGCCCGCGCTTGCCCATCATCGCTTGGAAGTGTTCGCGAACCCCGTCCGGAACGAGAAACTTGGCCTCCTCCGGCCAGCCGTAGTTCCGCTTGGTCAGCCTGATCTCTTCCTCCCCCAACGGCTCCCCGTGCGCAGCGTGCGTATCCTGCTTGTTGGGCGAGCCGTAAGCGATATGGCTATCCACGATGATCAAGGTCGGCCGGTCGGCCGTACTTATGAAGGTGTTAAATGCCCGTTCGAGCATATCCAGATCATTGGCGTCGCCGACACGCAGGACGTTCCAGCCGTAGCCGATGAAGCGCGTCGCCACGTCCTCGCTGAATGCCAAGTCGGTTCGGCCTTCGATGGTGATTTTATTGTTGTCGTACATCCAGCAAAGATTGGACAGCTTCAGATGTCCGGCCAGCGACGCGGATTCGCTCGATATCCCTTCCATCAGGCATCCGTCGCCGCACAAAGCATAGATACGGTAATCGAACATGTCGAAGCCGGGACGATTGAAATACTGGGCCATCCACTTCCCGGCTATCGCCATCCCTACGCTCGTTGCGATTCCCTGCCCTAACGGGCCGGTCGTGGTCTCAATCCCGGACGTCCATCGATACTCTGGGTGGCCCGGACACTTGCTGTCGAGTTTCCGAAATCTTTTGATATCGTCGAGTTTGACGGATAGCTCACCGAGCGTCTCGTACTGAGGGTTAACCGCCTTGACCCCGCAGAGGTGCAGGAGTGAATAGAGCAGCATTGACGCATGACCATTGGACAGCACAAACCTGTCTCGGTTTGGCCAGATCGGATCTTCGGGATCGAACCGTAAAAAACGTTGCCACAGACAATAGGCGACCGGCGCCAGGGCCATCGGCGTACCAGGATGGCCGGAGTCGGCGGCCTGGACCGCGTCCATCGAGAGGGTACGGATTGTATTGATGCAGATCGCGTCCAAGGCCTGCGCTTCAATGGTGTTCGTCCTGTCTTTCAGCGCCACTGCATCCATGACCGCTCCTTTCTGAGAATCCCTCATGGGATGTTCCGCTACTTGCCAGTACTACGACATCAATCTGCATCGAATGCCGTAACGGTCGAATATCTGCTTCCTTCATGCGAGCGCCCCCTCAACATTCAGGGAAAACGAGTGATTCGATGTCGGACATAATCCTGCATGACTATGTTCCTGTCGTAAAACTCGTTCATGGCTTCGTTGATCTTGCCCTGCCGAATGTAGCCGAACAGATCGTTCAGCCGTTGTTGTGGATTCGTCGTGCTCAACGTGTCTTCTCCTCGCGTAACTGATCGGCAAATATAATGCCGGTTATCTGTACCTCCTGATCGAGGTATAGCCAGACGAACGACTCGGCGACAGATTTCCCACCAGGAGCAATAACAGCTCGTGATATGTCCGGCCGAAGGTCAGGGCGGCCGCCGCCCCGTTGAAGACCCGGCCGACTTCTTTAAATCCCAACAGGTCACGGTAAAACAGCAGGGAGCGCTGGAGATCCTTCACATAGAAGACGACGCGGCCACAGATAAGGGACATTCTCAAGTGAACCCATCGGTCCTTCATTTCACACACTCCTCGGGCCGGAGGCGCTCGGTTTGACGTCGCGGATCTGGTTCAGATGTATGCAGGTTGGTTGGGGCATGCCGGTCACATCTCCTTGAGGTACTCATGTACGAACTGGACTGCCATCGAGCCTTCGCCGACGGCAGAGGCGACGCGCTTGGCTGAGCCGGACCGCACATCTCCTGCGGCAAAGACGCCGGGGCGGCTGGTCTCCAACAAGAACGGCTGCCGCTTGGCGGTCCAATGGGGGGACTGCGCCAGAGCCGCGCCGGTCCGGATGAACCCCTGGGCGTCCCTCTCGATCTCCGGAGGCAGCCAGTCGGTCCGCGGCACCGCCCCGATGAAGCTGAACACCGCCGGTGTCTCCACTGTCCGCTCTTGCCCGGTCTTCTTGTTGACGATCTCGACAGAGCCGAGATGACCGTCCCCAATCATCCGTCGGATTGTCGTGTTGAAGAGCAGCTCGATGTTAGCCGTCTGCTCGATCCGCTTGGCCAGATAGCTGGACATGTTCTTATAGAGATCATCGCCGCGAATCAGGAGCAGCACCTGGCGGGCGTGCTGGGCAAGGTAAACGGCGGCTTGGCCAGCCGAGTTGCCGCCGCCCACCAATACCACTTGGGCCCCTTGGCACATCTGCACCTCAGTGGGAGTCGCAGCGTAATAGATACCCTTCCCCTCGAACCGCTCGCACCCCTCGACGCCCAGCCAACGGTAGTCGGCTCCAGTGGCGATCAGGAGACACTTCGCTGTGACGGTCTCGCCGCCGTCTAGGTGCACCACCGGGTAGACTTTCTCGAACGCCAGGCGGGTTACCGGAGTGGGGACAGACAGACGGGCACCGAACTTGTTGGCCTGTAGGATGGCGCGGTCGGCCAACTCGCTCCCAGTCAGGCCGGTGGGAAAGCCGAGATAGTTCTCGATCCGCATGCTGCTCCCGGCCTGCCCTCCTGGCGCTGTGCGCTCCAGCACCACCGTCCGTAGCCCTTCGGAGGCCCCATAGACCGCGGCAGCCAGCCCAGCCAGCCCGCCTACCACCACCACCAGGTCGTACACCGTCTGTTCCAGCGGCTGGCGGATACCGATCTCGTCGGCCAGTTGCCGGTTCGACGGGTTGCGCAAGAGCAGCATATGACTGCAGGCGACCACGGGCGTGTCGGCCTCCGTCACGCCGAACTGTTTAAGCAGCAGGTCCACCTGCGGGTCGGTGTCTATGTCCACCCAGGTGAACAGCATGCGGTTCTTGGCCATGAAGTCGCGGACGCGGAAGGTATCGGTGGAGTAGCGGGATCCGATCACCCGCAGACCGGTAAAATCCGATGATTCGCGCAGAAGCTGCCTCCGGGCGATGAACGCCTGGAGGATGATGTCGCTGACTGCCGGGCACTGGTTCAGGACCCGCCGCAGGGCGTCCCCCGAGATCTGATACACCTCGCAATCGCCTCGGGCGATGGCGCTCACTACCGCCGGATTGCCGGTCAGGTGCGTGATTTCTCCGGTGAACTGGCCCTTGCGATGGACCGTGACCGTCTTCGGTGCGTCGCCGGAGTGATCGACGATCTCGATCTCACCCGACTTGACGATGAAGAATTTGAAGTCGCGGTCGCCGACAGCAAAGAGCGTCTGCCCGTCCCGGTATACCTTGGGCGTGGCGGTGGTGCACTGGGCGAGCTTGCTAATCTGGGCTTCGTCAAGCCTCGGAAACGCGATGGATTGAAGGTTGTGTTCGGCCATGGCTATTCCACCTCCCAGATATGACAAGCAATAATGTACTTGGCTCAGTGTGGGATGAGGAGTTCACCATCGAGATGATGATGGCATTTCCCACATGTTCCGCTTCCCACACGATAGTTGATAGGCACCTCTCGCTTAATTAATCCTCGCAACATTAGATCCTCAATCGGACCTGAATTTGGAATCGCCGTTTTGTAAAGGCAAGGAAAACATATCGGCTGATTGTTCCTAGTCAGAAACAGATTGCAGTCATCTTTATTCTTTTCGAGGTCTACCATTTCCATCGTTGCCTCCTTCTTTCTGCCGTTCCACAGGTCGCGAAACAGGCAGTTTCACTTTGTCGAGATTTTCTTTCATGAGTTGCTCCTTGTTGATCACATCACCACGCCGCCGCCCGCGTGAATGTTCTGCCCCGTCAGCCACCGCGCCTCTTCGCTGACCACGAAGGCCACGACGTCGGCAATGTCCTTGGGGATGCCAAGTCGTTTGAGCGGCGAAGCTTGCTCTCCGATCTGACGAAAGGTGGGATCGGCAGGGAGCATAGCCGTGTCCGTGTATCCAGGAGAGACCGTATTCACGGTGATTCCCTTGGGCGCGAGTTCGTGCGCAAGACCTTTCGTGAACTGTTCGAGAGCACCTTTGCTGCCGAGGTAGGCAGTAGCGCCGGCAAAACCGATATGGGTGCCGTCAGTGGAAATATTCACGATACGTCCACCTTCCTGGATGATCTTTGCCGCTTCCTGCAGGGCAAAGTACGGGCCCTTGGTATTGAGGGCAAACATGCGGTCGAACTCCTCCTCGGTCGTCTCGACCAGGGGCTTGTACATGAACATCCCGGCGTTGTTGACCAGGATGTTCAGCCGGCCGAATATCCTTACCGTGTCCTTGACCAGCCGGCCGACATCACCGACTTTGCTCATATCGGCTTGGATCGCGACTGCCTTGCCACCTTTCTCCTCAATCCCAACCACTACCTGCTTGGCCTTGTCGGCACTCTTGCCGTAATTCACAACAATCTTTGCTCCGTCCTGCGCCAGCCGCTCCGCAATCGCGCGCCCGATGCCGTCCGACGACCCAGTTACGATAGCCACTTTTTCCGTTAAAGAACCCATGATCCATTTCTCCTTTCTCTATTGGTGTTTCGTTGGCTCATAGTGGACAGGTCACAGCTCCTTCCCCAATCTGTTGCATGGAGCGTCCTTGAGCCATCACGCATAGCCTTCCCACATTATTGATCATATGATCGAACGAACAACTCCGCCGTCCAACCGGACCGCCGCTCCGTTCGTGGCCGAGGAGAGTGGGCTTGCATGTCGTGACTCCTCGTTACCCGATCGGAACCAGCGCGCCGTTGATCTGGCTCGCTTCTCTAGATGCGAGAAAGATCAAGGTCTGCGCGAGGGATTCGGGCCTGACCCATTTCGACGGATCGACATCTGGCATGCTGCTCCGATTCGCAGGCGTATCAATGGTCGCTGGCAGAACTCCGTTGACCGTCACGCCTGACCCAGCCAGTTCTAGCGAGAGGGTGCGGATCAGAGCGACAAGGCCCGACTTCGACACGATGTAGGCCGCCGCCCCAGGGAACGGTTCCAGCACCGCTCGAGCGGCGACATGCACGATGCGTCCCGTCCGCCGTTCCAGCATGTGAGGCAACACCGCCTTGGAGAGCAGAAAGGCCGCCGTGAGATTCATGGTCAACATCCGATGCCAGAGCGAATCGTCCGTTTCCACGACAGGACCTGTGGCAAACCCGCCAACCAGATTGATCAAGGTATCGATGCGGCCAGCCGTGCGAATCACCTCATCCACGAGACGCCGGACGTCGGTCTCATTGGTGACATCCGCCTTCATGTCCGTGCGACCTTCCACGTGAACAGAAGGTGGATGCTGGTCGACCGTGATGACCCGGGCACCTGCCGCGACGAAGGAAGGAACAACCGTCTGTCCTAGCGCTCCTGACCCTCCGGCGATCAGCACGACATTGCCATCTACTTTCATCTTGCTCTCTATCGGGCTGCTCACGCATTTCCCGTGGTAACGTAATAGAACCGCCGGGGATGATCTTGCCGTTCTTCTACTTGGTCACCGAATCCTGCACCATATTCTTTCCGTCAAAATTCTCAATGTTCCCATTCTCTTTTCCGCATGCCTTCATGAGGCTTGAACTGTCTCCTGTGAGATCAGAGCTGGCTCATGCCACCGTCAGCCACCAGCTCAGTGCCAACAATGAAGGCCGAGTCGGGCGATGCCAGATATAGCACAGCGCTTGCGATTTCCTCGGGCGTACCGAAGC
>VBOM01000178.1 GCA_005877535.1 Nitrospirota bacterium
TTCACGTCCCTCTCCTCTGGGTGTGTGGGTTTCCGCAGCGGCTCGGTTCTCCTCCTCGTCCCGATGACCGCGTGCCCTGCTGTCAGCGAACTATGTGGATAGCAAGCCTTTTTCCAACATTTAAGAACCTAGTGATCACCATACTCCTTGAACCAGAGACTTCAAATGTTTAGATGATTTCGAAGCATAGGGCACTTGAGCACCGGTCCATAATAAACCGTGTCCATGTCGAGTGAAGTTGGCTCTTTCACAGGCAGGGGAGAGCCAATGCACATTTCAGGGAGGAAACGCTAGCCAGGATTATTCATGAATGCAGTCGCGAGGTGTTCGAGACCGAAGCCCGCCGGGGCTTCTCGCAAGTAAGGCCGACGCAGGCGTACTGTCAGTCCGTCGAGGAGGCCGAACGAGAAAAGCCCCGCCGGGCGAGAGGATCGGACGACGTAGCAGGTATTCATGAATGGTCCAGGCTAGTCAGTTCCAGCGTTCCTTCCCCGGCGCGTCTCGTCGGGTCCCCGCTCCTTACGGCAACGTTCGCTCTAAACCTTGGCGCACCCGCCGGATGAAATTTGACTCTGTTCATGCGACAAAGTAGCCTGTCCGCATATTTCAATGTTGTAACGATGTATCCAAGAAGGTCTTAAATTCGCTGATGATATTGGAGTGCTTGTATGGGCTTAAAAGTAAAAATTCAATATGAGTCTGGAGAGGTGCTTGAAGAAATCCAAGATAGAAAGGATTTATTAGGTCCCTATATACCAGCGCTTCGAGATGAGACCTATCACTGTCTTCGGTTCATCGATCGATGGGGTAATACCTATTTCAATGAGCTCCAAATGTCGAACATCGGGCCCACCAGCAGCTCCGTGATATCGCGCTCGACGATCGACCCATCTGTCAGCGTGAGCCGAAGACGAAAGCCTTCCACCGGCAGGACTTCACGAATCCGAAGCAAAGACACAGCGAGTCTCCTCGTATTACTCAAGCGGGGCGATAGGTGCAGGCGTGCGGCCACTGCGTGCCAGTTCCCAATCCCGCCGCAGTTCGTCCCGATGCAACACGGCCCATTCTACCACTAGCAGGCTGAGGGAAAATATTTTGGCACGCTAAAACTTCGATAATCCGCACGTGTGGCATAACAGGAGAACACTCCAGCAGGATGCTCAAAAAGGCCGTCCAGCAAGGCCGCAGCGAGTGAAGGGCCGAGGCGTACCCTCTGGGGTACGTTGAGGGTCTGAACGATGCGAGAACGAACGACAAAGTTCAGGCATTCCTCACCTCTCCGAGACGTCAGTGTCACCTGACTACGTGATATACGCAGAGAAATCAACCGGCTTAGGGAAAAGAACGCTGTATGGCGGATGACGTGGGGAAGGACTGAGCGGTTCCCCTCAAGTCTTGAATCCAATGCGGCGGGATTTGGTCGCAGGTGGCTCCATCAGTTGACGGATGGCGTCGAAGAGGGACTTAATGTGTCCGTCGTGGCTTACCACTTTCCGCTCCAGCTCGCTCAGCTTGGCTGCCAACTCTTTATGCGTGATGATTGTGTGCCTCAACCGCACAAAGGCACGGACCACGAAGACGCTCATGTTGATTGCGTGCGGGCTGTTCAACACGTTGGCGGCCATGATGGCCCCATGCTCAGTAAAGACGTAGGGCAGGTACTTGACATTCTGGCCCCGCTTCAAGATCACAGTTTGTGATCTTCAACGGATCAACGTCTCGGCCTCGATCCGAGTCATTTGGAACATGAAATCGCTGGGAAATTTCTCATGGTTTCGTTTCACCGCCTGGCTGAGTGTGCGAGTTTCCACCCCGTAGATCCTGGCAAGATCGGAGGCCGGATAACCTGATGGCCGCGGATCGACACAATCATGCTATCAATTGGCATGACTTCTTTACCCGCCATAGGCCAGCCTTTCAGAGCAATGAATGTCAGTGCAGGTGCTTCTGTACCAATGAGGCATTGTGCCATGCCCAATCGGGGTTCTGGCACGTTCATTCCGAAAGACACTTGATAGCATCGTGGTACCCTGTTCGGTAAAGGCATAGGGCGCATGCCTTCTGCCACCCCACCTCGAACTTGATATCGCAATTTGCGATTTCAAGTGTTCAAACTCCGGTTTCGTCAGTTGGAACATGAAATCGCTAGGAAATCGATCCTCATTTCGTTTGACGGCTTCGTTCAATCTTCCCGCTGATACACCGTAGAGCTCTGCTAAGTCCGCATCCAGCATGACTCGATGACCACGGATGACGAGGATTGTCTGCTCAATTTGCGTGCGAGGAACCAGGACGCTCATGTTCATTCCCACAATGAGGGACAGGGTTTGAGGCGAACAGAGATACCGTTTCCATCACGGAAAATCAACGCGGTTGCGTCTGAAATGAAAGCATTCGAGGGAGGTGGAGAGAAATGTTGAATGTTACATGATGAATGCTGAAGTGAGGAGTCCTGAGGGCTGAGGGCGGATAACGGTCTGGCTGGTCTATGGAGCAGAGGGCGAGACTTGCGGGACGAGCGGGACTGGCGCGACGGGGAGAGTTTGTCTGGTTTGTCTGGTCTATCTGGTCTGTCTCGTTAATTTCGGTCATCGAACCAGAGAGACCAGATCAACCAAACGAACAAGACAGACCAACATGTTGTTAGGTCAGCCTATAGCGCCCGGATTTTTGGGTGCCGCTGCGTTGGACTAGCCCTGCTTCTAGGAGCGGATTCAACAGATCCATGGCTCCCTGTTTGGAGACCCGCAGGCTCTCGCGAATTTCCTTGGGTGTCATCGACCGACGGTCTTTCAGCAGCTGCAGCAACTGCTCTTGTCGTGGACGCAAGATGACCTTCTTCGGTGCGGCGCTGGCTCCGAGGCGCTGTGTGCGTGTCCAGACTCGATCCAGGGTGACACGGAGGGCGCGAGCGGAGTACTGGAGCCATTCTGTGAGGTCGTTCTCCTGTTTTCGCACGTTCGCCAATGCCGCATAGTAGGCGGGTCGATCTTCCCAGTACACTTCGTCCACTGAAAAGATATGATGCGTATCGAATCCCCGGCGATAGAGCTCCCACAACGCCAAGGCTCTCCCCGTGCGCCCGTTGCCGTCTGCGAATGGATGAATGTCCTCGAATCGAGAATGGAGAACGGCTGAGGAGATCACAGGCGACCACTCGCGGGATTGTTCGTTCCACCATGCCAGGAGTTCTGCCATCAATCCGCTCACCAACTGCGGTGTCGGCGGCGTGTACCGGCCTACATAGAGCTGGATGTCTCGATACCGGCCCGCGTCGCCTTGGTCCATGACCTCTGCGGCGAGTAGCTTGTGGAGGGTGAAGACATCCCGATGGGTGATCCGTTTCTTGTCGGCATGGCGCTCAATATAGCGAAGCCCAGCGAGATAATTCAGCACTTCCCGTTTTGCGCGAGGTGGTTCGGCAGGTAGTCCATGCCCTTCCTCGATGAGCCGGACCTGCTCCAGCGTTAAGGGATTGCCTTCAATTGCCGTGGAACTGTGGGTGTTCCGCACTCGTGCGTCGCGTTGGAGGCTCGGCATCCAGGGAACCTGGACAGTTGCCGCGAGAATTCTTTCCCGTAGCACGGCGATCGCTTCGAGTTCGCCGATGAGACGAGCGGAGACTGTAAATTGTGGCTGATATGGCATGGTGTAAAGGGTAAACGATAGGTCAAGTATGAGTCAAGTTATCAGTCAACCGCGGACCATGGGGGGAGTCCTCCAGGGGCATATCGCACATGGATCATGCCTGGAGATGAAGAGTCGATAGCAGGTGGCAGAGAGCGGATGGTGGGGGCAATGGGTGAGGCGTCAGGAATGAAGGAGCGGACGGTTCGTCTAGTCTATCCGGTCGATTTGGTCTGTCTTGTCGGCCGGATCGAGAACAGGTTTATCTGGTTTGTTTAGTTTGTCTCGTTCATTTGGTTGGCTGATCGAAGAACCAAAGAAACCAGAAAACCAGATAAACTAAACAAACCAGAGAAACCAGGTGAGCAAGCTTGGTAATGATATGAAAGCGAGGGTCTACTCGAGGGGTTTATCCGTTGGCGTCAATCTCGAAAAACCGATACTGAGCCAATGGCACGAACGAAGTTTGATTTGGTGGGCCTGGTAGGGGTCGAACCTACGGCCCGCTGATTAAGAGTGGCAGAAGGCCAATGATTCGAACAGCTCGATGTTGCGAAGATTGCCTCGCTTATCATTGATAATCATGAGCTTGCTTGGTTCTACTGAGTCGATAGATTCCACCTGGTTCGGTTAGGTTGGAAAGATTTTTAGCAAAATTTAGCACAGCGCTTAAGAGCGGCTTCTTTGAGGTTAACCGAGGGGTTCCACTGTACGCTGAGACCGAGCGACCTCACCACTAAATGATCCTCGCCGCATTCCAGCGGGTTCAACCTGAATAAATCCAGTTCATGAAACTTAGACTGACTGATTGACCGATCGCTGAATCGCCTCATACAATTGCTCGACGGCGGCTTCTTTATGAATAAACAGGGTGGCGCCCGCCTTGATCATCGCCTCCTGGTTTTCTCTCCCCGCATTGACTGAGAATCCGATGATGATTGTGTCAGGTGCACGCACCTTAATGTCGGCAGTGGCTTCGATCCCGTTCATCTTTGGCATATTGATATCCATCACGACCACGGAGGGCTGGAGCTTGTCAACCAAGACCAGCGCTTCCTTGCCATCTGACGCTTCTCCTACGATCTCTAGATTCGGGTACCCCTGCAAACTTGTTCGCAAGCCTTGACGGACCATGGCATGGTCTTCCACCAATAGGACTCGAATGGGTGCTGAGGCCAAAGTAGCGATGGAGTGAGATGGCGAGGAGTTCAGCCTGTCGGGCAAGAGACCTGTCTCTAACCCCTCGCTTCCTGCCCGGACCCCATTGAGTGACAGCGTCAACCTCGCTGTGGTTCCATGGCCAGGTGCCGAATCGATCTCCAGTGATCCGCCCAGCGCGCTCATGCGCTCCCGGATGCTGAACAACCCGAATTTTGACGTTGTATCCTCAGTCTCCTTTGCAAGGCGATCGAAGCCCTTTCCCTTATCTTTGACTTCAATATGCAGTATGCCGTTCCACAGCTGAAGCGAAATCCAGGCCTCTTGAGATTCGGCATGTTTCGCGACATTGAGCAATAGTTCACGCGCTGATTGGAACAAGAGGACTGTCAGATCATCTGGAAGAGGTAACTTAGCGTCCTCTTGAATTTCAACTGCGACAGACAAACCATGGCGTCGCATCCACTTGCCTAACCATTCAAGCCCGGCCGCAAGGCCAAAGTCGGTCAGAACTGGCGGCGCCAATTCTGCCACCAGGGTTTGTGTATAAGTTATCGCCTCGCTGAGCATTTGGTCTACCTCGGTAATGACTTTCGCGCGCGCCGGCATCGGCTTCGCCAAGTGTTTGACTTGGCCCAGTTTCATTTTTCCAAACACGAGCATTTGTTGGAGATGGTCATGCAGGTCCACCGCAATTCTTTTGCGCTCTCGCTGTTCCGCCAGATTCAACTCCGTCGCCAGGGCGCGCAGGCGCCCCTGCGACTGAAGCAACTCAGCCGTTCGTTCAGCCACCAGTGTTTCTAACTGCCCGGCGAAGATCCGCAGTTTATCCTCGCTCTCACGCAACGCTTCTTCGCCCCGCTTGCGAGCGGTGATATCCAGCGTGACTCCGGAGAGGCGGACAGGCTGTCCCTTTTCATTGAGAACCGCGTCTCCCTGTCGCTGTGTCCAGCGCACGGTGCCGTCAGGTCGAACAATTCGGAATTGAATAGAATGTGGCCCCGGATGTTCGATCGACTGGCGGAACTTGGCCTCGGCCATCGAACGGTCTTCGGGATGTAGGCGCTCGGACCAGGTCTCGAAACAAGCGGTCGCAGTGGGCGGAAGGCCAAAGAGTTCATAGTAGGCCGGTGACCAGGTCATGTTCAGCGATGGGAGCTCGACCTCCCACAATCCGGCCTGTGCTGCCCGCTGTGCGCGGAGCAATGTCGCCTGAGTCGCGATCAATAAATCCTCTGTGGCCTTCCGCTCGACAATCTCACGCCGAAGTCCCTCTGTCACTCCTTCCGCCCTCTGACGCGCCAGGCGCCATGCATGTCCGAAGGCTGCAATCGACAGCGCAACCGCAAAATAAGCGATGTAACCAACTTGGTGCATCGTGCTGGCGAGGAGAAGGGACTGTCGTGGCGGTATAAAGAACCAATTCGATGCCAGTCCACCCAGCGCCACTGCGGCCAACGATGCTCCGAATCCTCCATACAAAGTCGTAATGGCTACGGCCAGGAAGAAGGTCAGGTACGGGAGATGATCCCCGAGGGCAGGATCAAGGGCGAGACGGACGAATAAGGAGAAGAGCGTTGCAGCCACGGCAAAGCCATACTGTTTCATAGCTTTGGGCATGATACTCCAGCGCATTGCGTCTCCCCCGGGTTCTCCGATCGTTGATATCGAAAACCACTAAAAGAAGGCGACGAAGGAAAAGGCGTGAAGGCCTTAGAAGCTCGAAGGGGAGGCCTATTGAAGGAACCGAGTTAGCGCTTACAGCGTCGGCAGTATTCTAGAAGGAGCCGAACGCGGGCGCAAGAGTCTGGTTAGGGGAATGGCACCCACCAAGTGGTGTATCTGGAACAAGTAAAACCAGCCGCTAGGGCCTTGAAACTCAAGAAAATGCACTCGAAAGATGTGATTTGTTAATAAATAATTTGTCTGTCACGAAAGGTTGGAAAGTTATTCCGAACCCATGAACGGTATGAGAAAATTGAGTCCATGTCACTGGGTTCTTCACCTCTCTTCGCTCTCCTGTTGTGCCCGACTTGAAATTCTGGCACCAAGAACGAGCCATGCGGGCTGCGGGTGATCTTTCTCCAAAAAACTAGACCAAGCGATGCTGGAATTTTCTCATCTCGCAAAGAGGGTAGATGAGTAGATGGGCGAAAGGAAGCCCCCGGATGGCCGGAGGCTTCCCCTGGAAACGGCTCAGCGCTTCGAGGCA